>JANODD010000337.1:0-58831 GCA_031412515.1 Planctomycetia bacterium
CGGGTGAACGAAGTACTTGACTCGACGTAACTTACTAACAATCTAAGACCAACGATTTGCGGTCGACAAATTAACGTTGGACAAACTTTTCATCTTGCAGGACAACCACTTCGTTCACCGCGGCTTGCGCCGTCGGCTCACTGATGTTGATCCTAAAATTAAAGTTGGATGAAGCACTGGTCTACTGTGCGGCAAGCAATGTCGTTATCGCGAAATGGTTTCGTTCATAGAAGTCGGCAAATTTCCTGGCGATTCTTCAAAGATGGCGTTGAAAGCAGGCGTGTAAAGATCTTCGCCGTACACGAGTTCTCCGCCTTGGTGACCAGCAATGCTCACGAGCAACGCAAGCAAACATGCGCCGCCTAACCATATCAGACGGCGTTTGTAATCGCCGGACCGGCGACGAGCCGACATCGCAATGGGTATCATCGTAATCGACAAGGCGCTGAGCACTATCGCAGTCCACCGATGGCGTTCTATACCCTTGTTGAAATCGAATGTAGGCATGTTGGGATACCCTTCGCTTTCAGCGAAGAACCAACCGAGCAAACATGAGACGCACGCGGAAATGGCGCCGATCCAAAGGCAATGAAACGCGGCACTCTCGAACGCATCGCGATAAAAAAACGAAGCGATAAGAAATACAGCCGAGATCAAAAGCAACGCGACCGGGAAATGCACGGCGGCTGGATGGAAGAGACCGATGAAGGCAGTGATGCGCTGTATTTTTGATTTGGGGGGAAGTGGAGCAACTGCTACAACCGAGGTCGGATCGCTCCATACGGCACCTTCTTCGATCCACAACTTGATGGTCGCCAACTCCCCGCCCGTTAGCGGCTTCTTCTTACTGACAGGAGGCATTTTCATTTCCTCGTCGGCAGTCACCAGATAATCGTTCCAAAGGGTCGAAGCCGATAAGTCGCCCGGTTCGACATAGGACAAAAGCGATTCCTTCTCATCAACGCGAAATCCCTCTTTCGCATCGCTGGGGCCGTGACACTCAAGGCAGCTGAATTCGAGAATTGGGCGAACGTCACGATTAAAATCGATCAGCCCCGTGGAGCCGCTTTCGGCCGGGGACGCAGTAGCTTGATCCTGAGCGCCCGCAGTCCCAACGGAAACTATTGCGAGAATCACCCAAACGCTTAGGCATTTCAGCGAGCATGTAGCCCATATTCCGCGAGAGAAAATTGTGAGCATAGAAATCCTGGATCGGAAGTGACGCTGAGGCACTTTTGTGACGGAACATAGTCTCAGCACAGGCGATTTGGGTGGGTGTCGTTATCGCGCCTTCGACACGACGTTCGCAAACTGGTTAGTTCACTACTTTAATATTAACAAGACAGTGAGATCTACGCGAGGATGTTTGCGAGCTTTGCCGTGACCTTTTGAGCCCTCATCCGCTCCTCATGCTTTGAATTGATCGCATTATCGAATGCTCCAGTTGCAATTTGCCGATCATCTCGTAATCTTTTGTCGTTCCAAAAACACCTAAATACGGCGGGATAAGCGGATGAAGATTGTTCCTGGGCAAACCAAAATCGGATGGATCGGCACCGGCGTCATGGGTAGTAGCATGTGCGGCCACTTAATTCGAGCCGGTTTTTCAGCGGTGGTCTATAACCGCACACCTGCGAAAACAGCTGGCTTATGTGAGTTGGGCGCGACCTTGGCCAAGTCCCCAGCCGAAGTGGCTGAACAGGCTGATGTGATCTTTACAATCGTAGGTTTTCCACGCGATGTACGCGAAGTGATCCTGGGAAATGCAGGAACCTTGCAGGCAGCAGCACCCGGGAAAGTACTGGTCGATATGACAACCAGCGAGCCCAGTTTGGCAGTCGAGATCTTTGATCGCGCCAAGGGAAAGGGCGTTCACTCCATCGACGCGCCCGTTTCAGGTGGCGACATCGGAGCGAAGGAAGCACGACTGTCCATTATGGTGGGGGGCGAACGCGAAATTTGTGACGCCCTTGCACCTTGCTGGCAGGCGATGGGAAAGACGATCGTCTATCAGGGTCCAGCCGGCAGCGGTCAGCATACAAAGATGGTCAATCAAGTGCTGATCGCGAGCAACATGATCGGAGTTTGCGAAGCACTGCTTTACGGTCTACGCGCGGGACTGGATTTGGAGACAGTTCTACAATCGGTCAGCTCAGGCGCCGCAGGTTCTTGGTCACTGAGCAATCTAGCGCCACGTTGCATTCGAGGTGATTTCGCACCCGGGTTTTTCGTCGAGCACTTTGTTAAAGATATGGGCATCGCCCTTGCCGAAGCCGATAGGATGCAGTTGAAATTGCCTGGGCTAACACTGGCCCGTGAACTTTATACATCGCTTGCTGAGCATGGGCATTCAAAGAGCGGTACCCAAGCGTTACTGCTAGAACTTGCGCGACGAAGCGATGTGAAGTGGCCGAGCTAAACGCAGAAGTTGGTAGCAGGTTTCGTGAGAAACCGGATGCGTTAACTTGTGTCATCCGGTTTCTCACGAAACCAGCTACATTGCTAAACGCTCGCTGGAGCGGCTAAGTCGCTGTGTACATTGTCGATCAGGTCACTGTTGATCACGGTGCGATCTTCAGCAAAACCTACCATCAGAGCGAGATCGCAAAGTCGATTGATTCGACGAGGAATTCCCTGAGTTAGCAAGTGAATGCGTTCCATCGCAGCCGGGTCAAAAATCCGCTCGGCGCTTGCGCCCGACTCGCGCATGCGATGCTGGATGTAAGCGCTCGTCTCTTCTGGCAGGAAGCGATTCAACATGCACTTGACGGACAAACGTTCGTCCAGCGGTGCATAGCGTTCGACATGCGACAGTAAAGTGGGTTGGCCGACCAGCACAAGCGTCCAGGCGGCTTCGCCTTCGGACTCGTTAGCAGCGACATTGAGTAGCAATCGCAGTGGTTCGAGCAATCCGTTTTGTTCAAGCAGATGCGATTCGTCTACGATAATCACTGCGTGACGTTTCGCGTCCAAATTGCTCCTAAGGAAGCGTTCGAAGCGAGCCAAATCACTCGCCGTATCACGCGGAACATTCGTTTCGCTACCGCTGCCATCAATCTGGTCGATGATATGTCGAATTAACTGGTGACTATCGAGGGCAGGGAATACAAGGTTGATGACAGGACGAAATTGGTCTGACAATTGTCGCTGTAGTGAATTCACGACCAGCGTTTTACCGATGCCGCCCGGCCCACAGAGCATGGCTGCAGCACGTCGATTTTCGATCGCATAGTGCAGTTTCAACAACGCAGCTTGATGGGTTTCAGCTGGGTAGTAGTATTTCGAATCACAGCGGTTCTCAAACGGACGTCCGTTCAACTTCCAGTATTCTTGATACATGATTCTTTGTCCTGATTGCTATTTCGAACTGGAAGCGAAGTTTTCTACGATCCCGATCGACGTGACGCCTGCTTGTCGAATTCGACGAATGCAAGTTTCAACTCGTTGAGTGGATGGATTGCGATTATCGATGACGGCAATGGCTGCGTTAATGATTCCTTGCTCGGCCAGTGTGCTCATCAATCCGTTTGGTGAGTTCATATGACCGATGTCTAGAATCACTAAATCAAAACTCTCGGTGAGTTCAATTAGCATGTCCGCTATGCGTTGGTCACTGCTTGGCAATTCGTTTTGATCAAGCGGACCGAGCAGTGGAACTAGGGTGATTTGATCATCAATCGAATGGACGGAGACCTCTTCGAGCGGCAGATGATTCATGATCGCTGACTGCCAGTCGTTTTCGACTTCCAAGTTGGTTTGAAGACTGAGCGTTGGGTTCTCGATGTCGCCGTCAACAATGGCGACCTTCAAGCCGCGATTGCCAGCTAACATGGCCAAGCAGCAAGCAACAGTCGTGCGTCCTTCGCCACCTTCGGGACTAGTTACGGCCAGGACCTGCAGACCTTCTTGACATGCTTCCGACAAGTGTTTGGTTACATGATCCAAGCTATCCATCCGCGAGTCCATGAGTTTGGCGCAGACTTCAGGCCATTGAAGTTTGTCAACTTCCCAAATGGGATTGAAGACACGTACCTTGGCTCGACGCAGTTCTTGTTCAACGCGCTTGGCTTGCTCGGAAGCTTTGGATCGAGCTAACTTCGCTGCAACAGGATCGATCGCTGGCATGCCTGCAGTAGCGGGTTGTCGAAGCTTTTCCAGCTCTATCGCACGAGCTTTGACTTCCTCTGACTTCTGCGGCAACGCTTGTGGCGCTGACTTAGCGATTGGCTTCGGCTGCTCTGGCGGCGTTGGAACTCCAAGAGCTTTATCGAGTCGCACAATCGAACCAGGTCGACCTTGAGAGCTGTCCGGCGGTGATTGACGCACCGCTTCGCGACTGAAAAATCGAGCGGTCCCGGTATCTAGTAGTTCGGCGTCGCGTTCGAACGAATTGGATCGCGGTTCAGCGTCTTCAGCAATCGTCGCCACCATAGGCATCGCAAACCCAGGACTTGCTGGCACTGATTTTGGTGCGGATGCTGTTGGTGCGGATGCTGTAGATACTGCGGCTATTTGTGCAGAGGCAACGGGTGCTAATACCATTGGCATTGATGCTACTGGCGATTGCACGATAGGCCCTAACGAAGCGATTTGTTCGCTTTGCCATCCACCAGCCCGCAACATTTCCGACGCAATCGAAGCACGCAGTTCGTCCGCTTCTGAACGAGTTGGCCGTAGCTGGGGTGTTGCACTTGCGGTCGTCGCCATAGCGAGCGCAGGTGAATTCTGCTTGATCGCCGGGCGACTTGTCACGTGCGGACGTGGGATTTCGACACTGGTCGTATCGATGCGAAGGATCAGTTCTTCGTTGGCACGCTCGACGGCTGCCTGCGAATCCGCAGCACTGTTGACAGCTTGCGCATGCACGGCATCACGCTCTTTCGCGTAAGCTCGGATAAACGCTTGGTTCAAGCTATTTTGCATGTCGCTCGCTCCGTATTGGATGGGCTCTAAAATCTAGTTAACTTAGCGGCCAGTAATAGCAATTTTGCAATTCCGCCGCGAGAGCATTTGTGGCTCTCTTACTGCATGGATGGATAACTGGGTGAACTCGATCCGCCAGCCGTTCCGCCTTGTGTACCCGGTTGTGGACCATAGCCTCCGATTGGACCAGGCGGAAGTTGCAGTGCCGACGGTTGCGAAGGCTGTGCGGTGTACGGTACCTGCGCTCCGCCATACTGCAGACCGGCTGCGCCCGTACTCTGACTTGGGGCACCTTGCATTTGCATGCCACCGGAGTTCTGGGTGCCCATTTGTGGTTGAGCAGAGTATTGCGGTAGCGGCGGGTTCTGCTGTCCTGAATACTGCTGTCCTGAATACTGTGCACCGGAATACTGTGTACCGGAATACTGTGTACCAGCGGACTGTGGGTTCGAATACTGAGTGCCCTGGTACAGTTGGCTTTGATACTGTGGTGGCGGCACTTGTTGCGATGGATTTGGCATTGCAGGATACTGCTGCATCCCTGAGCTGGCTGGGTAATTCTGAGCCGGTTGCAGCGTATAGTTAGGATTGCCTGGGGCAGTCTGCGGATTAGGCTGCGTCGTCGACTTCTGAGTGTAGCCGACAACCGCTGCTTGGATTCCGGGTGCTTGGATTCCGGGTGCTCCGGTAGGTTGCGAGGACGTACCAGCAGAAGCCGCCGCGCCAAAGCGATTGACTACTTTCGTGGGTGCCGCAGGTGCTTTTAATTCACGGTATGCAGCGAACAGCTCAGCTTGATCCATCTCAGGCGTCACCGTCTTGACCGCATACTGCAGATCTTTTGGAACTAGTGTTGAAGGTGTTGTTTCGGCGGCATAACGGGGCGCTTCGGTCGTCGACTGGCTAATCAGTTTGGCTGTGTTGGTGACATCGTTTGTCGGCTGATTAGCGGATGCAGTCGAGCTAGATAAGGAACTCGAGTCGTTGCTGCTAAACTCAAGTGACAGAGGTTTATTGGAGTCGTGTACGTTTGTTTTCGAGTTGTCCCACAATGCAGGTTTATCTCCGTTGGTCGCACTGCGCTGTGTTGGAGTTGAGGCAGGTTGCGCCGAGACATTCGATTTAGCTTGAATCAAGTCGCTGTCTTTGAACAGTGGCTCTTGCGGTTTTACGACCGGCGACTGAAGCGAAGCTGTCGCGTGCGGCTCAGGTTCGAATTTCATTGCGTTGATTGCCGGCGAATCGAGCGTCAGGCTAAGCGATTCGTTCGGAATGAGCGATGAATCGATATCGTCTGTTTTTTGGTCAAACGATTTATTTTCAGTTGTGCCGTTCTGAGTCGAATTGCTCTGCGACCTAGCGTTTTGGGCACTCGGTGGTTCTAGTTTGTCGGCAAAAGAATTCGAGTTGGTCGAGACCGGAATCTCTTGTTTTGGGAATTCCAGTCTTGGATTCTCAATTTTCGGAACTTCAATATTGGAGAGATCACTTTGAATGTCCGTCTCCTTGGTGTCGGCCATTAATTTCGAATTGCCTTTACCGCTTCCTTGCCAAGCAAGAATGCTCGCAGTAGCGAGGGCAATCAGCAGCACAATCAAGACAATGCCACTTGACCAATGCTCCCACCAAGTTTGCTGAGGTGCGACTTGCGAGGTAACACTTACGTTACTCACCGGTTCCGCAGGCTTTGCAGCCGGTGCAACAATCGGAGAGGCGGTCGAAAGAGCAACAGCCGCTAAAGTCGCGGTCGGTAAATTTGAAGCTGCTTCCGAAAAATTCACTGAGAGGTCTTGAGCGGACGCAGTCTGAATGGCGGGCAGCCGGAACAAGACTGGAGTGTTAGCCACCAAGTTTCCAGCGCGAACGTTTGCGTAGGGGCGAGCTTTAGAGCTCGGCCGTAATTGAACCTGTGATGATGCCGTCCTTGGCATAGCAATCCGTCCTTATGTTGGCTTTCCTGCCTATCCGAAGCTGATCCAAACAGTCTTCCCTTGTCCACTCTCGACGCCTTCTGACGCCAAGTTTGCACTTTAGGATTGTTCGCTTTCTTCTGTATCGGATTCGAGTTTTCCATCCTTTAGCATTTTGCCGCCTGCGTCAACATTTCTTTACACAAAGACTAGGCTGCTTGAATAAGATTTAACGGCAAAAGTTTTGATAGCTATCTGCAGTTCGAATGAGTGTCGCACAATTGTCCCAATTGTTGCTGTTTCTATTTCGTAGACTTGGGTGGAGTGAGAGACCATTGGCGACCCGAGCAACCAGGAATGCACTCGCAAGCTGGAAGCATACGCCACTTTAGGCCTTAAGACATGTTGCCAAATGTTGAAACGCGATTCCGTAGATGGTGTGGGCGAGTACTGGGTCGTAACGATGACCTTCGTCGCGCAGGAACGCATGCTCGCCGTTGAATTCATGCCAAGAGAAACTTGTTCCGGCAGCAGTCAGCGCATCGTAAATCAATCGCCGCCCCTCGGCAGGGATGTGTGGGTCTTGCCGTCCCCAGACCATCATCAACTCTCCTTGAATCTCAGCAATCCTTGCTAGCGAATCGTCTTTGAGCCCCTTACCGAGGCTCCCTTTGTGAATGTCGGTGGCATAGAAACATACACAAGCTTCAATTTCTGGATTCATTGCAGCTCGAAACGCCAAGTGGCCTCCTAAACAAATCCCGATTGTTCCAATCCGTCCGGTACAACCTTCGTCAGTCAGTAAGTAATCAATGACAGCCCGTGAGTCGGCGTCGTAGCTGCGTAGCTCTTTAGTTATTTTTAACTCATTCCCGCGATCAGTTCCTGGCTTGTCATAGGCAAAGACTTCTCCAGGCTCAGTGAACTCATGATAGACGTCTGGCACAGCGACAAGAAACCCATGCCCGGCAAGCATCGCTGCCGTCCGAGCAATCGGACTCGTCATTTGATAAATCTCAGAGTAGAGAATGACGGCTGGATATTCTGAAACCTTGGCAGCCTTGGCACTTGTTGTGTTCACACTAGGCTGCGGCCGAAACAGATGCGTCCGCATCGGACCATAGGCAGTGTTGATATCAACAAAAGTAGTTGGCTGGATTCGCATGGGTGACTTTCAATAAGGAAGTTGATTAGTGTGTAGCTGGTTTCGTGAGAAACCGGACGACAGCGGACGTTAACTCTGAGCCTGCGGAGACTGCTGACTTAGCAATTGCTTGTTGTTTCGTTCCCCAATTGCTTTTCTGCAACGATATTTTCAACTGGTGGATAAGAGCTGGTAAAAAAATGCGTGGTAAAAAATAAATGCACATCAGCCGGTACTAGCATTTTTTTACCACACATCTTTTTGCCAGCTCTTTTATACGACTAAGCGATGAAGCGGTCACAACAAGGGCTTCTCGTTTGTTGGTGATGATCTGTTCTTGACCGCCCCGTCCTCAGCCGCAATTTAACTTGTGGCTGAAGGGCAACTAGTGTCTAGATTGCCAAACCTATTCAACTGCGAGACAAGCTCGCAGGGGCCCGCGAAACTACTCTGGCCGTTTGGGACGCAATGTGCTGCCACGTTTCAAGGCGAGCTTTCCGAACTTGTCGCGAATCTCATCGGTGGCTTTGTCGATGCGCTTGGCACGCTCCGCGTCTTCTTGATCGAACAGACTCAATTGTACCGGTCGATTGAAACTGAGTTTATCGACTCCCATGCCAACCAATCGAATGCCACGCGCGAAATTCAAATGGCTCTGTGAAAATAAATCGGAGGCAAGTCGGGCTAGCGTTTCGGTCGCATTCGTCGGCTCATCAAGTGTTCGACTGCGGGTGATGGTTTCGAAGTTCGAATAACGAATCTTCAAGTGAACCGTACGACCAACGATCTTGTGCCTGCGCAATCGTCGGGCAACTTGATCGGTCAAGTCAAGCAACCACGCGCGAAGCGAATCTTGGTCTGTGATGTCACTTTCGAAAGTGGTTTCATGCGAGATCGACTTGGCGTCCCGGTCGGGTACGACAGCGCGAGTGTCGAGCCCACGCGATAGACGCCAGAAATGGTCGCTATTGATTCCGAATGCAGATTTAAGAACTTCGCGCGAAAGCTGCCGCAGATGAGCGATCGTGTGGACTCCGTAAGATTCAAGTTTCTTTTGAGTTTGAGCTCCCACACCCCAAACTCGCGATACGGGCAGCGGGTCAAGAAACAATTGAATGCTCTCGGGATCGACTATCACCAAGCCGTTTGGCTTTTCAAGATCACTGGCCACTTTCGCTAAGAACTTATTGGGTGCCACACCTGCTGATGCCGTTAGCCTGACTTCACTTGAGATTCGAGATTTGATTTGTTTGGCGATCGTAACAGCGTCGCCAAACAGCATGCGACTTCCCGTGACGTCAATAAAGGCTTCGTCAAGTGACAGCGGTTCGACTAGGTCCGTGTAGCTATGAAAAATCTCGCGAATCTGTTTCGAGATCTCAGCGTAATAGTCCATCCGCGGTCGAATCAAGGTTGCATGCGGGCATAGTCGCATGGCTTGAGAAGTCGGCATGGCGCTGTGAACACCGAACTTGCGAGCGATGTAATTGGCTGTTGAGACAACCCCGCGTCCCGTCGCTGAGCCACCGATGATCACCGGCTTATCGGCTAACGTTGGATTATCGCGAATTTCGACGGACGCATAGTAAGCATCCATATCGATGTGGATAATCATCAGCGGCGTCTGCCTTGAGTGGGTCCCATCCTACGTCACTACGCTCGATGGTTTGTCGCGGTCGCCTACGTCAGCAATGCTGGCTCGCATGCGGGTATCAGCGTCGACGTTCTTGAGTCGATAGTAGTCCATGATGGTCAGTGAACCGTTGGCAAAAGCATCCGCCATTGCGCGCGGCACGTCAGCTTCCGCTTCGACCAATTTGGCTTTGCTCTGTTCGATGTTGGCAACCATTTCTTGTTCAGCGGCGACAGCAGCGGCGCGGCGACTTTCAGCACGAGCGCGTGCAACTCGCATGTCGGCTTCGGCGCGGTCGGCTTGCAAACGCGCTCCAATGTTCTCGCCGACGTCGATGTCCGCGATATCGATCGACACGATCTCAAACGCGGTCTGTGCATCGAGTCGTTTGGCTAGCACGGCTTTCGAAATCATTTCGGGGTGTTCGAGCACAACGCGATGCTCTTCTGCGGAACCGATCGCGCTAACGATCCCTTCACCCACTCGCGCGATAATGGTTTCTTCACCCGCTCCACCAATCAGCTGCGAGAGGTTCGCACGCACGGTCACACGCGCTTTAACTTTCAACTGGATACCGTTTTTAGCAACAGCATCGAGCGAGTTGCGGGCGGCGCCGCGCGGAGGACAATCGATGACTTTAGGGTAAACGCTCGTCTGAACGGCTTCGAGCACATCGCGACCTGCCAGGTCGATCGCTGTTGCCTCGCGGAAGCCGAGAGTAATTGTTTTTGATTTGCGAGCTGCGATGAGTGCGCGGATGACTTGCGGGACGTTGCCACCAGCTAAGTAGTGGGCCTCTAGAGCTTGGCTGGTCACTTCTTCGTCGCCAAAGCCTGCTTGGACCGCCATAATTTTCGAGCGAACGATCGAACGTGCGTCGACGCGCCGGAACCACATTCCGATCAAGTCGAGCAGACCGATCCCGGCTCCAGTGGTAAATGACTGAGCCCACAGCCAAAAGAAATTTGCCATTACGGCAAACAGTCCAATCATTGCGATCAGAATTGCAGTTGCAACTACAATCATGATGATTGAGCGGGTATCGTTGTTGCCCTGAGCAAGAACTATCAGAGAATTGATCATTGGAGGCTCGTCGTTTGTTGGTTTGAGAGCAAGTTGACGCCCTAGTTTACCCTCAACTGCCGCCGGATGAAACTCGCCAGTTAAAAACCGGCGTGGTTAGTTGGCGAAAGCGACATCAAACAGCTGGGGTGTAGCTGGATTCGTGAGAATCCGGATGCATAAATTTGAGTCAGTTATTAAGTACAACCGGTTTTTTACAAAACCAGCTACAAATAACTGCTAGGTAGTAGCTTTCCCAAGCTGGCAGGGGCAGAAAACGAAACTAGCGCGTCTTTTTGGGACGCGCTAGCTGAAATATCTTACGTAAAATGTGAACGGCAGAATGTTAGAAGCCGCCGTTGTTTTGACCGCCGGCTTTAGCTGCAGCACCTACGGCTCGGAGGACACCTTCGTCAATCGATAAGCGATAAACGACTCCGCGAGGAATCACGTTGGCGTTCACTAGAACTTTGTCTTTGCCCGCGTAGTCTTTGATCGCTTGAAGGACAATATCGAGCATCGAATTGGGTGCGACGGATTGAGCGTACTCAACAATCTGGCCGACTTCGACCACACCATCCAGCGGCGTTGCGACAGCGGACGGAGCCTTCTTCATCCCATCAATGGCAGCTTTCAGCGAAGCGTCACCAGCGGCGTCGAGCGACAAGGCGAAGGCCTTATCACCTGTGCCGATGGTCAATTTGACATTACTGCCGAAAACTTTTTGCACCGAACGATCATTGGTTTGGATCGGTATGCTGGTGCGATGGAGAGTCATGCCACCGTAAGTCTCGTAAGCGAACTCGAACTTCGGCACTTCTGAGATACCGCTTAAATCTTTGACGGCATCTTGCACCGCTTGAGCGAGTGCCTTTCCGTCGGCAACTCGGCCACCGACCAACACTTTCAGTGCATCACCGCTAACGCTCGCGGATAGTGCGCCGTCGATGGTGCCTTCATCAATGGTTTGCTCGAGCAACTTACCAAGACTCTTGACGAGTTTCACCAAAGCTTCACTGGCTTGAGTGTTGTTAACCTGATTGCCAATACGTTCTTCAACTTGTTGCAGCGATGTGTTCAAGCTGTTCTTAATGACTGGTTTGTCAGCATCTGCGACGGTTGATGTGCTGCGGAAGGAGACAGCTGGTTGTGGCAATTTAAATGCTGAGAAAGCGGTTTTCAAATTCTTAGCTGCGTCCGCTTGAGCGGCCAACTTGCTGCCGGCAACAAATTGCGCTGCTCCGTCCATGAACGTCTTCTGACCCTGGGCGTCGATCGCCCAGCCAAAGATCAATTGTTCGGTATCGCGGATGGTTTGCTCTAACTGAGCCATCGAGGCTTCGCCCAATTCACGAGCCTTTTTGACCTCTTCTTCGGTACGGTCGCCTTGCTCAGCCATTTGACGTTCGAAGCCACCGCGAATTTGATCGGTCATCATCTCGACCATGTCGGCCGGTAGAGCTTGTAGGTTTACCTTGACCGCCAAGTCGTATTTTTTGGGCAATTCACCGAGCGCTGCCGACGGATCAACGGGAACTTTATCGAGAGCTTCTTCGGTTTGCGAGATGTACAGCCAACCGTTTGCGTCTTTAACAAAAATGGCGTTACCACCTGCTGCGATTTCAAACAGCCCATCACCCAGGTCGTCAGGTTCTACGCCGATTGCGGCTAACGAATCGAAGAAGGCAGCCCGATCCGAAACTGGCAGAAAGCCAACCGGTACCGGTGTTTCACCATCCATTGTGACCGATAGTCCAAGAGGACGTGTGCGATCCAGGCCTTGAGTGTATTGATTAGCCATAACGCTGACCAAACCACCGACTTCAGGAACGTTACAAGCTCGCAACATGTATGTTGTGTCGCTCAACAACCGATCCAGATTCGTGATGGACAACATCGCGACAGGTGCAGCTGCTTTAGTTGCAGTTCCAGCTGGCTTGGTAGTAGCGGGCGCTTTGTCTTGAGCAACGGCCAATGAGCCAGCAACTCCAAAAGCCAGTGTTAGTCCGGCTAATATTGCCGATAAGTTAGGGAATCGCCGCATGTGTCTCTCCTGAATGGATACAGTCAAAAGTAAGTCCGGTGCCGTCTGCTGCGCAGTCTGACGCGACTCGAATTTCTATAGGGAAGCGGTTTTTAGCGAACCACATTAAACGCTACCAGCCGAAATCTCCGAAGTCGAACGCTGTTTTGGGGGTTCAGCCTTCACGCCAAAAAAACCAGCTCAGGAAAATAATAACCTAACCCCTGGCGCACGGCATGAATAGCTGGCCACCTATTACACTGCACAACTCGAGCCTATTCGACAGATCGACTTCATTATTGCCGACCAGCAACCCCGATTCCCGGTGAAGCATCGGAAAACGGCACACTCTTTGTACCAGTGACTTAAAAAGAGGCCCGCCACAGTAGGTTGGGCGTAGAATCTTGCCGAAAACAAAGATAAATTGAGATCTTAGCGTTCGCGGAAAATGATGCGACCGCGGGTCAAATCGTAAGGGGAGAGCTCAACGCGTACTTTGTCACCTGGAACGATACGAATGAAATTCTTCCGCATCCGACCAGCCACATGGGCTAGAACTTCCGAGCCAGTATCCAATTGAACTTTGAAGCGTGTATTCGCCAACGCCTGGGTGACGGTACCTTCAACTTCAAATGCTTCTTCTTTTTTCGCCATAAATGTTCCTGTGTTTTGGGTGAAACCGTGTAAAATTAAACGCTCGCGAGAACAGTATCTTAATCGTCTTTCTCGCCACCAACAGCCGCTAATTGGAACATAGTTATACGTGATGACGAGCCCCCACGTCCAGGAAGTAATTGCCAGTAGAGCCAAATCTGGCCAAGATCGATTCGTTTTCGCCGTCTGCCAACAGGGAGCGGAGAAGCCGATCAAGGACCGGTTCACCGGACCGGGCGCCCATCTGCGGCTCGCTTTTTCACGTCCTGGCCTAGCGACTTTTAAAACCAGTGAAGGAAAAAATCCGCTGCTTTCCCTAAGCTGGCTGGCCAGAGTCGCCGGTGAAGGACTGGGAAACGTTCGCGGAAAAATAGCCGAAGAACTGGTCGCCCAGACGCTCGCTTTGCTCGATTTTGACTATCCAGCAATCCATATTTTCGAACGCGACCGTGCTCTCCCCGGTTCCCGGGGCTTCGAACCCGGCCCGTCGGAGCTGACTGAAGCTATCGCCAAAATCTTTGCCGACACCTTTCGAAACGCAGGAAAGCGAGTGCCACTGGTCAACTCGGCCTGCTCACTGGGCAGTAAAATTCTCGACGTAATCCTTGTCGAACCCGACCAGTGGCTAATCGGCACTCACACCGCTACTGAGATTCAACACTGCTGGCCGGGCGGAGTTTATCCAGTCGTCGCTCCAGATCAGATGGTCAGCCGAGCGTATTTAAAAATCGCAGAAGCCGTTGCATGGAGTCAATTGCCCATGCAACCTGGTGACCGAGTCGTCGAAATTGGTAGCGCCCCTGGCGGCTCCTGCCAACGTCTGCTCGACGTGGGACTTCAAGTCACCGGCGTCGATCCGGCCGAAATGAACGAGTTGCTGCTGAAGCATCCACGTTTCGAACACTGGCGCAGCAAAGCGGCCGGCATGAAGCGGAAAATGTATAGCAAGTTCAAATGGCTGACCGCTGACGCCAACGTTGCCCCCAACTATACGCTCGAAGTCGTTGAGGACATTGTCAACTATCCGACCAGTCGCTTTCAAGGACTTCTGTTGACCTTCAAGCTCTCCTCTTACGACCTGATCGATCAGGTCGACGCGGCTGCTGAGCAGATTCGTTCGTGGGGATTTTCCAAAGTGAAAGTCCGACAACTCGCATCCAATCGCCGCGAGTGCTGCATCGCCGCCCAGCGATAACGAATGACTTAATCCATCAGCCGATAAATCATTAGCTTTGATTGGCCTTCGCGATGCTTTCCGCAACGATCGCAAGTGCCCGCGCCAAATTGAGCAACTGGCTCGCGGCTTTTCACCTTGATAAAACCTTGCTCCTCATGAACGTTCGAAATCACACAGTCGCCGCGCACGATTCACCAATACCACGGCACGCCACCGGCAACTTGCGTGCATTCCCTAGTTCTCTGGTCGCTTTACGTTCTCGGGAAGCGCTGCCAGCTTCAACGTTATTTCTAATTCGATTCCATTACGATCCAGCGTTAGCACAGCCTCGTCCCCCGGAAGATATTTAAGTAAAGCGTCACGGAATGTTGCGTAGTCATGGATTTCTTCGTCTCCGATCTTTTTGACCGTGTCGCCGTTCATTACTCCCGCAACACCTGCGCGGGATTGGGGTTGGACACGCGATACTGTAAATGGCGGAGTATCAGACTTCCAGTTAATGCCAACAAAGACGAAGGGCGAGCGACCGACTTTCCAACCAAATCGAGTTGCAATTGGTGTCACCATTTCGAGTGTAATCTTACTAGGACCAAGCAAATAGAGCGTGTGCTGTCCGAATCTTCTGGGTTGGATGTTCTTGAGTATATCCAGTGACTCCAGTTTACCATTCCAGTTCGGAGGAATGCACACGTTCTGGACTTTCGAGAATTCGTCTTCTTTTTGATTTGGAGGCAATCGTTCAAGCTCAGGAACGAGGCCAAGTTCACGAATGGCTCCAACCTCAGGTTCCTGTGCAGCCACAAACGTACTGCTATAAAGCGCCCACACCACAGAAGTGCAAGCGAAGATTGTGTATCGTATCGCTCTAGAATTCATAACTATCTCCACCAGCGGCGGACTTCGCGTCCTCGCGATTTAATTCAATCGCTTCCGACAATGCCTCACGCAGGTTCCCAATTAGCTCTTCACGAGTCTCTCCCTGACAATTTACGCCAGGAATCTCTTCGATCCATCCAATCCACCATGGTCCATCTTGCCGAATTACAGCAGTATATCCAGTTGCAGACATTTTTTCCTCACGTACCCCTTGATGCCGTGATGTGCTCACACTGACTGAATCCCAGATTATATCACGGCATGCACTCTGAAGTTGCAGCGTGGCCTCAAACAGACAAATGGCAGCATAATTGAGACGAGCCCTTCGTAGGTCGCAATCGTCACATGGCAATAGGTAAACGAATTGCTGTACGAAGAACTCCGAATCGTAAGCGCTGAAACGGCCGCGATTGCAATTGTACAAGTCACGAAAATGGCGAAGTGTCTTTTGTCGTGCGACCGGTTAATCAAAGGTATTTTTCAATGACAGAAACGACGGCGGAAACGGGGCCGCCGTCAAAAAACTATGATTTCAAAACCCGCGTCATCGGCGGCTCCCGTTCACCGCTTTGTTATGTGCGACCGGAGTACCTGGAACGCAAGACGGAACAAGTTGACATGTTGAAACATTGTATTCTGATACCGGTGCGACTTGGAAGCTCGCCAGTATTTGTCGATCCCGCTGAGGTCACATTCTATTGACTCTCGGATCCTTGCGAAGTCATCGAGCAGTAGCTGTTCGCTTTTCGTCGGCCGGTAGTTTAGGGCATGGTTGGTGATATTGGGAATGAGTGTCGAACGAAGTTGGTGGTTCAACAAGCGGTCGAACTTGTGCGAAGTGTTTTCGCAGCAAGTGGATTGTGCAAGCTCAATAGCGCCAACGACGTCTTCTGCGGCCAATGCAAGAATCAGGAGATCGTTCTGTTTTTCGAGATGCAGGTTAATCGAATGCTCGGAGATGATCGAATTTATTTCGCGAACGAACTCTAAGACATCGGTTTTCGGCACGTCGCCGGAAGCCTTAAGGCACATCGAAATCATGAGCAGCCGCGACGACCATATGTGGTAGAACCCGAGCTCGGGGTTTGTTTTGAGTTCAGCGCGGCCCTTCGCGAGCATCTCGCGTGAATGATCTGTGCGAAGCTGATCGGGTTCGTCCATAAGCACATAACGGCCCTCAATCACCGCGGCCGCCTCGATTGATGTAGTTAGTAAGCTTGACATGACCGGCGGCTTCGGTTCATTGCCTGTTCCCGATGTTTTCTGAACGCAGGCAAGACAGTCTGAAGTATAGCCGGTGTACAATCGAAACGGCAACCAAGTTTTGCACATCGTTAGTTTTATGCGGACGCTGAAACTGCTGACAACCTGGTTGATTGGCAGCATCTGCGGTTTGACTGATCCGGACAATATAACTTTGATAACTTTGGCAGCACGCAAGCATTAGTGAAGATTAGCGTGTATTAGTGTTCCCACCTTTGATCGAAGGAAGAAGCTAAACACTAATCTTCGCTCATCAACACTAATCAAAAATGCATGGTGCGCTAGGTGCGGGATGTCTGTTTTGATAGCGGGAACGGCCGCGTTCACGAAGTTGGCGGAACGTGCTCGTTACTGTAAAAGTCGCCGCCACCGCCAACTTTCGTGCAACGCATGGTTCCTGGTGTCTGATCTTGGAAATTAAGCCAGTAGTATAGCCGGTCGAGCTTCACAGACGCAATCAAAATTGGTGGCCCGTTGGCATCCATTGGTTTTGAGTTTGCACGAGTGTGATTCGTCCGCGATTCTGTAATCGTCGGATGCAGAGCTATCGAAGTTGCTTTCCCAGCACATCCATAAGCTTTCCAACACGATAGTCCAGCCACGAAGTGGCGACAGATGGTTAGCCCCGGGTGAGCGCGGCGAGCATCAAGCGAGCCAAGCGTAACCCGGGGTCATTGTGGCTATGGGTCTGGCGGTGAGGGCTTATGCATCCATTTCAAATGTCAATATTCGAACCGCAACATCAATGACGCCAGCTACTGCTTCCAAATTCGTCTCAAACACATGTCGTCGCTTCGCGACTCGCATCACTCTACGCTTTCACCTGGGACTTGCGTCCTAGGCTTTCACCTGCCATCGCGTTGCGATTCTGGACCAGGAACGACCGCGATAACCGAGTCGCGGGAGTTGATTGTCCATTGCGAAATCGCCCGGTTACCGCGACTTCGGTTCATTGCTTGGTTCGTTCAGTTTTTCTGAATGCTGCGAGCAGTGCTTGAGGAATCTTGCGTAGTTGCCGAACTTCGCACCATCCATGCGTACCTTCTATTTTTTGTTTTCAAGAACACACGTAAGCATCATTGGCTCAGATGCTTCTTCGCCCAGTTCGCGGCAGACAATTCGATAGACGACATGGCATGTTTCGGGAGATTCAGTCACAGTGCCAAGTGCCTTGACACTATTAAGTTTGTTACCGAGCTTCTTTCCTTCTTTGCCAAGCATCGAGAAATATGCCGCAAACGCCTGTTCGCGAGTCATCTTGTCAAGTTCAGCTGTAGTAAGCCTGCGATAGAATACGCTGTCCGTCAGAACGGGCGATGCGCTCCCCAACTCGCGCCGCGCCAAAATGAGCAGAGATTCACCGATCTTTTGTAGCCCCTCTTCGTCTTGATGCTTTGCGACGGTCTTACCGTCACCTTCCCAGCAAGCTGTTACGTATTCAACTACGACCTTCTCACAGGTCACTTCGGTGTCGTCGGTTGCCGTGAGCAATATCATCATGGCTAGGAGTAGCATCATTGTCTCAATTCACGCAATGGACGAACTAGTAATTCTCGGGCGCTTGCGCCCGTAAATAAAGCTTCATTCTACATCGGCCAGCTGGTCAAATGGGCTGTGAGATCCGTTAATTCAAGCCTCGTCCTCTGGAATGTAAAGCTGTGTCATCTCGCTGGAATTATGCCCTAAAATAGCCTGCAGAAGTTTTAAGGGCATGGGATAGACGTACGTGCCTTGCAGCAGCTCGACGTCTGTCGAGTTTTGTAATTTGACGCCGCACCCCCAGATCGCTGAACAGCGCCCTGAAATATCCGGCGCTGGTAACCGGGTGCACAGATGACCTTTCTACTGCATCCGGTTTCTTACGAAACCAGCTACATTACTAAGAAAAATGCTTCACAGCGTTGCCCATTCGCGTTTTCAAGCCTGTCCTGGCGGTGCAATCAGGTCTGCAAACGAAAATCGATCCGTTTTCAAAGTACTTTGCGTGCAGCCCGCTCTTGCTCATGGAAGGCTAGAATCCTATCCTCGCGGACATTGATGCGCCCGATAGCTTCACATGAACCAGTGGCAATGTTGACATCGACCCAGGTTGCGTTCAAACGCACATCGCCAACCGCCACTTGAAAGGGAACAGGTACGCCGTGCAGCGTCGCTTCCATTACCGCGGAAGTCTTGCGGCCTAGTATGCTGTCAAACGGTCCAGTCATCCCAACGTCGCATTGAAATGCCGTACCGCAAGGCAAGATCTGCTCATCGGCCGTCGCGACATGAGTATGGGTTCCTAAAACCGCAGAGACTCGGCCATCCAAGTAGCGGCCCATCAGTTGCTTATCGCTGGTCGCTTCAGCATGGAAATCGACCAGCCGAATTTTGACCGCTGGATCGAAAGCGGCAAGTTCACGGTCAGCCGCGTGAAACGGACAGTCGACGGGCTTCATGAACACGCGGCCAATCAAGCTCGTCACGCCCACTAATATACCATCGCGGGCCGTGAAGACCGTCGAGCCACGTCCTGGAGCTCGCTCAGGCAAGTTGGCTGGACGAATGATGTTATTTTCATTGGTCAGCGGCTCCATGATCTCGCGTTTACGATAAAGATGATCGCCGAGCGTGACGACGTTGACGCCATGTTCAATCAACCGCCGGTAGTCGACGCAGCGAAGTCCCGAACCGTCGGCTGCGTTCTCTGCATTCATAATCACCACATCGATCGACATCGCGCGGCGCAGCCACGGAACCGCTTCGCAAGCGATACGCATTCCGGGCTTACCAACGATATCGCCGACCAGCACCAATCGCAAGCAATCGGGCTTGGGCGGCGGTGGTAACTGAGTGGCACTCACCGTGCGACCTCAATGAAGCGAGCCTCACGGACGACGGTAACTTTGATTTCGCCAGGATACGTCAACTGTTGTTCAAATGCTTTGGCGATGTCATGGCAAATCTTCGCAGCCTTGGCGTCGTCGGTATCGCGAGCACTCGCGATAACTCGCAATTCGCGGCCCGCTTGAATTGCAAACGCCTGTTCAACACCTTCAAAACCACGAGCAATCGACTCAAGTTCCTCCATACGTTTGATGTAACGCTCAAGCGACTCTCGCCGCGCTCCGGGGCGCGATGCACTGCATGCATCCGCGGTTGCAACCAGAAGCGTGTACGGATACTCGGTGGTTAGTTGGTCGTGATGTCCAAGTGCAGCATGCACGACAGTTTCGTTTTCCCCGTGGCGTTTCAGCAGGTCCGCGCCAATTTTCGGATGTCCACCTTCAAGTTCATGATCGGCGGCTTTACCGATGTCGTGTAACAAACCGGCGCGGCGGGCCAAGTCAGGCTTTAAACCAATCATCTCCGCCATCATGCCCGATAAGAACGCAACTTCAACACTGTGACGCAAAACGTTTTGACTAAAACTAGTTCGGAAATGCAATCGACCGAGCAAATAAACAACTCGTTCATGCGCCGACCCAAGATTGACTTCTTCAAGGGCTTCTTGACCTTTGCGACGAATGAACGCTTCAATTTCCTTTTCAGTCTGCGCAACCAGCTCTTCAATTCGCGACGGGTGAATACGGCCATCCGCGATCAGTTTATCGAGCGATTGACGAGCGATTTCGCGGCGCACCGGATCAAAGCCGCTGACGATGACTACGCCTGGAGTATCATCGATGATGACATCCACGCCAGTCGCTTTTTCAAACGCTCGTATGTTACGGCCTTCGCGCCCGATGATGCGGCCTTTCATTTCATCGTTAGGAATATCCACAGTGCTGGTCGTGCTATCGGCAGTATGGGCCGATGCATAGCGCTGCATCGCGGTTAGGATGATCTCTTGAGATTTCTGTTCGGCGATTTCATTGACGCGGCGTTCGTGTTTCAGAATCCGATTGCCAACATCCTCGGATAGTTCTCTTTCGAGCAGCGTCATCAACTGCGTTTCGGCGGCTTCGCGACTTAGGCCGCTGATACGTTGCAGTTGCTGCGTCTGCTCTTGAACGGCGCGTTGCATCTCGTCCGATCGCTTGGTCGCTTCAGCCAGTTTTTCAGCGGCGCGGCGTTGATTCGCTTCGACCATCTTCTCTTGTTTTTTTACATCTTCAGCCGACTGCATAAGTGTTTCTTCGCGACGATCGAGCGCGGACTCTTTCTTGCGTACCGCATCGCGCAGTTTGGCGACTTCCGATTCCATCATCTGTTTTTGTTGAAGGGCTTTTTCCTTAGCCTCCAGTTCGGCGGAGCGGATGACGTTGTGCGCGTCGGCTTTCGCCTGATCAAGCATGGCTTGCGACTGAGTTTTAATGTCGCGTTTGCGCAGAATGTCGAAGAACTTGATGGCCGCTCCACCCAGCCCTAAAGCGACAATCGCAGTGATCATCAGAGCGGTTGAGCTGTATTCGCCCGCCGCCAGAAGACCGCTTTCGAGAAATTGATACGTGTCCAATTGAAGCCTCACTTTGTTTGCATAGAACGCACAACAGGAGGTTGAACACTACTACCTATCCGCACTGGTAAGCTACAACAACTGAGCCGCCACTGCGAAGACCATCGGTCAATTTTAGCCGCAACCGCCGCGAGTGCGGTGCTTCGAATGCCAAATTGACTGGTACGAATCTCGCGCCGTAGTACTCTGGTAGCGGTTGGAGCCGACCGAAGTCCGACCAATGAGCAAAGCAAAACAGACTGATGAATGGCCGGTCGTTGCAACGGTAGCAGCAGCGACGTCACCTTGGGGCGACGGCGTAACCAAAACAGTTTGCAATTCAATGCGACGCAACAACTCAAAAACGCACGACAGGTCCGTCGGCAGCCTTGAATGCAGACACCCAACGATTCGACGCACAGATATCCCGTACGGCGATCGACTGGTGAAAGCATCAAGCGTCGATAGATTCGTCGAACGCGCGATGGTGTTGCCTAGCGTCCATGCTAGCAGCACGAGCAGAATAGTTAGCCCGAGCAACATAGGAACAGTGGGATGCGAAAAGACGTGAATGGTGATTTGGAGCAGAGTTCAACATCCTGGCTTGTTCGATAATGGTAACAGCAAGCGGTACGGAGGGCCGAAATCGCCGGGAAATCACACAGTAAAATCGCTCGGGAATTTCAGCAGCTACCACAAATGCTGTTTTTTTAATCAACGAATCATCCAGTGTCCTAGCGGTCGACGGCAAAGCGAGCTTTGCAATCCGCCCATTCAGACGGCGATAATGTACCATACGAGTTGCGGGCCGCAACAGATCCCTTGACGATTTTGCTCTGTCTCACCAAGTGTCGAACATGCTTGGCAACCAAATTCAATCAGTGATGAGGATTCAATCCTCGTTCAGGAACTCGCGATTCTGCCACCAGTTTGTGTATAATAGAAGTCTACCGGCCCAGCGGCCTAGTGGCTGAGTGTCGCACAATTGTCTCAATTGTTGCAGCTACTGTCTCAATTCTTGCAGCTACGATTGGGACAATCGTGCGACAATCAAATTGCCGACTCGAAAATTGAAATTGGACCAAGCACTCGTTTAAAAGCCGTTGCCCTACTCTCTCGCATGATCATTCCTGGATAAGCATGTTTTTGGTAAGCAAACTCGTATCGCAAACTTGGTTTTCATGTGCCCTGCTGTTCATGTTTTCCAACACGATTTTGCTTGCCGACGACTTGCAGTACAACCGTGATATAAGACCCATTTTGTCCGAAAAGTGCTTTGCATGTCACGGTTTTGATAAGACCAAACGTCAAGGCGATTTGCGACTCGATACGCGTGATGGGGCGCTAGCCGACGCTGATTCGGGGATGCCTGCGATCCAGCCCGGAAAGGCTGCCGAAAGTGAGTTGATTCGGCGTATTCTCGCTACAGACGAAGGCGAAATGATGCCGCCTCCGGAGTCTGGCAAAGAACTGTCGACCGAGCAAAAGAAGATTCTACAGAAGTGGGTCGATCAAGGAGCCAACTACGAAGCTCACTGGGCCTTTACCGCTCCCAAGAAAACAAAGTTGCCATCAAGCCCATCACTGGCAAACCAGTCCAGTCATCCCATCGACGCCTTTGTGCACGATCGACTGCAACGTGAACACTTGACGCCATCGAAGTCTGCAGATGCGATTACCTTGATTCGTCGATTGAGTCTCGATTTAATTGGACTTCCGCCTACGATTGCCGAAGTTGATGAGTTTGTAGCGGCATCAAAGGGCGATCCAGAAAAAGCCTATGCAGGCTTAGTCGAACGACTCCTGCGCAGCCCAAGTTACGGTGAACGCTGGGGGCGATGGTGGCTCGATCAGGCTCGATACGCAGACAGCAACGGTTACTCAGTCGACGCGCCGCGGCAAATTTGGAAATACCGCGACTGGGTCATCGACGCACTCAATCGCGATCTGCCGTTCGATCAATTCACTATCGAACAACTGGCAGGGGACTTGCTTCCAGCGGCAAGTACAGAACAACGCGTTGCAACTGGGTTCCATCGCAACACGCAAATCAATCAAGAGGGAGGCATCGATCCAGAGCAATTCCGAATCGACAGCGTCTTTGATCGCGTGGCCACTACCGGCACCGTATGGCTCGGGCTGACCATTGGGTGCTGCCAGTGTCACGATCACAAATTCGACCCGATCGAGCAAAAGGAGTATTATCAATTCTTTGCGTTCTTCAACAATCAAGAAGAGCCCAGCTTGACGGTCTACGATCCCAAGTTGAACGCAACCGAACTGCTCGCCGAGAAAAAGAAGATCGATGCCGAACAGCGGAAGATCGTGCAAGCGGCTGAAGCGGAGCTACAAGCTTGGGAAGCTCAACTGACCGACGATCAGAAAGAGCAACTCTCCAAACCGATCCGTAAGATTTTGGAAGTCGACCGATCGAAGCGCAGCGACGAACAAACCGCCAGTCTTTTTGCTGCTGGACCGGTCGCTAAGAAAGAGGTAGCAAGCAATGAAGCCGATCATTCGTCCTTCAAAAAGAATCAAACACGCATCGCAGAAATCGAAAAACTGCTTGATGCAGGTGTACCGACTTTGGTAATGAAGGAATTGCCTAAGCCACGTAAGACAACGGTCTTCATTCAGGGCGACTTTACGCGGCCCGCCGATGAAGTCCACTGCGGTACGCCCTCCGTCCTGCCAAAGATCCATTCAGCCAAGAAGGAGCAACTCGAGCAACTCGATCGACTCGACTTGGCACGCTGGATCGTTTCGCCAGACAATCCTTTAACGGCACGAGTGATCGTCAATCGCGTGTGGCAGCATTACTTTGGACGCGGCTTAGTCGAGACGGACAACGACTTTGGTTTTCAGGGTTCTCCGCCATCGCACCCCGAGCTCCTGGACTGGTTAGCAGTCGAATTCATTGAGCGTGGCTGGAGTCTCAAGGAACTACATCGATTGATCGTGACTTCACAAACTTACCGGCAGACCTCGGATGATCGCAGCGACCTCAAAGAGAAAGACCCAGGCAACTATTTATTGGGGCGGCAACGACGACTTCGACTGGATGCCGAGATCGTGCGTGATGTTGGACTAGCCGCCAGTGGTTTATTGTCCAAAAAGTTGGGTGGGCCTCCTGTCTATCCGCCCATCCCAAGCGGCGTTATGGGCCAAGGACAAGTAAAGCGAGACTGGAAAGTCAGTGAAGGCGAAGACCGTTTTCGACGCGGCTTGTACACGTTCGTGTATCGAGCAACGCCACCACCCTCACTGAATGTGTTCGACGCTCCCGAAGGGCTCAGTAGCTGCACGCGCCGCATCCGTAGCAACACACCGCTGCAAGCTTTAACGTTAATGAACGACGCAGCATTTTTCGAATTCGCCAAAGCCCTTCAAGCGATTATCGACCGCGATGGAGTAGAGGTTGCATTTCGGCAGTGCGTCGCTCGACCGCCGCATCACGATGAACTAGCAGTGCTCAAGCGATTGGACTCACTAAGCGCCGCTCGTGTACTACTAAACTTAGATGAAACCGTTACCCGCGAGTAAAACATGCGACCGGTTACGAATAATAGCAGTGATATTCAAAAAGAAACGCGACGCCATTTTTTCAGTCGTTGCGGTGTCGGCGTAGGCAGCATCGCGCTAGCGAATTTGCTTGCCGAACAAAACTCGCTTGCGTCCGTTGGCAGCAATCCGCTCGCGCCAAAGCCTCCGCACTTTCCTGCGAAAGCGAAGCGCGTCATCTATCTGTTCATGGCCGGTGGTCCATCGCAACTGGACATGTTCGATCACAAACCTATGCTCAATAAGCTCAACGGCCAACCGATGCCGCAAAGCTATCTCGAGGGCAAACGCTTCGCTTTCATGGGGAGCAGCCACCGTACGAATCTGTTGGGTTCACGTCGTTCGTTTCGCCAGTATGGAAGCAACGGTGCGTGGGTCAGCGATCTCCTGCCTCACACTGCAAAGATCGTTGACGACCTGACATTCATTCGCACTTGTAAGACCGATTTGTTTAATCATGCCCCTGCGAAGTTATTCATGAACTGCGGGACTGGCCAGTTTGGACGTCCAAGTATCGGATCTTGGTTAACCTATGGCTTGGGCAGCGAATGTGATGATCTGCCAGGATTCGTTGTCCTTCAAAGCGGTCCGCGTGGACCACGCGGCGGTGCAGTGTTGTGGGGCAGTGGTATGTTGCCGACAACCTACCAAGGGGTTCCGCTACGAAACCAAGGCGAACCGATCTTAAATCTCTCGACGCCGTCTTCCGTCACCGAGGAGAAGCAAGTCGAAGTCTTGACTGCCATCCGCGAATTGAATCAAAAGCGATTGACTGCAACCGGTGATGATGAAATCTCAACCCGCATCAACGCATACGAGATGGCTTACAGGATGCAAAGTAGTGCACCTGAATTAATGGACACGTCCGGCGAGAGTGCAGATACTCTTGCTATGTATGGCATCAAAGACCCCAAAGAATCCAGCTATGCAAGGAACTGCTTGCTGGCACGTCGTCTGGTGGAACGTGGAGTTCGATTCATCCAGCTCTATCACACAAACTGGGATCATCATGGCGGTCCCACTGAGAACTTGGAAGAACACCTGCCGTCCATCAGTCGTGAGATCGATCAGCCCTCGGCCGCATTGATACTCGATTTAAAACGTCGTGGCTTGCTGGAAGATACCATCGTCGTATGGGGTGGCGAGTTCGGACGCACTCCGATGGGCGAAGTCCGCGAATCGACTGGACGCAATCATCACATCGACGCCTTTACCATGTGGTTCGCCGGTGGCGGTTTCAAGCCGGGAGTGATTCACGGAGAGACCGACGAATTTGGCTTCGGCCCCATTGGCGAGTCGGTGCACGTTCGCGACATTCACGCGACACTTCTACATCAGCTTGGCTTGAATCACGAACGCCTAAGCGTACGAGCGCAAGGTCTTGATTTTCGCCTAACGGGCGTTGTTCCAGCTCGGGTCGTGAACGAAGTTATTGCTTGACCGAGGTGCACCAGAATCGGACAATATACTGCCTCGGCGATGCCTGACGCACCGAAATTCAATTTGCTGGTGCGAGTTTGAAATACCAGCTAATCCCACCGATTCGAATTGCCCTGCTCAGACCTTCGATAAGGTCATGAACATTTGGGGCAGACATCCTACAAGCGGTTTTTCCAAGGGTGAGTGACGGGGCTCGGACCCGTGACATCTGGAACCACAATCCAGCGCTCTACCAACTGAGCTACACCCACCATGTATGGCCAGATTTTAAGGTGGAAAACACCCGGCGTCAATTAGCGGTAAATAGCGATTTGCAAGTCGTTCTCGCTTTTCAGTGCCAAAGGTAGAATCATGCGGTTTGACCAAAGTCTGCCGCTCCCCAATGGAAAGTGCCACAAGTGAGTTTTTCCGAGCCGTTTTCCAAGCCATTCGTTGTAACTGATGATTTCAAAAACTCGCTGGACGGCCATCTGCGAACGGCTTTCGAAGCGGCGGAAGCGGGTGGCAGGGTGGTGATGGATTTCTTTCGGCGCGGTGTGGATATTCGGCAAAAAGAGGGCGGCGCTGCCTTCGATCTAGTAAGCGACGCGGATTTGCAATCGGAACAGGCTGTGGCAAAAACGATTCTCGCGGCGTTTCCGGGGCATGAGATTTTGGGTGAAGAGCTAAATTCAGGAAGTGCTTTGGCAGAGGACTTGTGGATCATCGATCCGCTCGATGGTACGAATAACTTTGCGCACCGGATTCCCCATTTCGCTGTGTCGATCGCTTACTTTCACAAAGGCGAGGCGGCCTGTGGAGTAGTCGTAAATCCAGTCCGTGGCGATTGGTACTGGGCGACGCGTGGTGGAGGTGCTTTTCATAACGGTCGGAGGCTGAGTGTGAATTCGCACACGAGTTTATCTCAGACGATGGTCGGGGTTGGTTTCTATTACGATCGCGGTGCGATGATGGAAGCCACGCTCAAGTCGATCCATGAATTCTTCAAACAGCAGATTCATGGCATACGTCGTTTTGGAGCCGCTGCGCTGGACCTGTGCCAAGTCGCGGATGGCCAGTTTGGTGTGTTCTTCGAATATCAACTCTCGCCTTGGGACTTTGCCGCGGGTGGACTGATACTCGAAGAAGCAGGCGGAAAAATCACTGACGGGAAAGGTAATCCACTGCCAATCGCTAAAACTAGCGTGCTGGCGAGCAATGCTCGTCTACATAGTGGAGCCCTTGAGATCGTTAGCCGGAATCATCTTTAGGCAGTTAACTCATAACATACAAAAAGGCATCTGCTAAGTTAGCAAATGCCTGCGAAATTTAGCCGCTTAGTTAAAAGTCTACTTAAGCAGTATCAACGGTAGAGTCGATCTCGATCGACAAGCTGTCCATTTCTACGCACTTCCACCGTTCCACCTGGTAACGCCGGATATTGTTTACTCAGTACGGAGTAATCGAAGCGGAGGGTCTTGGATCCTCCGCTATTGTCAATTGTTTGGATTACGGGATTAGGTGGAGGTGGGAAAATACCAATCACCTGTGGATTTGCATACTTGTCGATAGTGCCAGAATCCACAACTTTACCGTTTGAGTCTGTAAAGATCACAAAGTCACTATCGATGCCACTAACACTCCCAAAGCCGAATGCCGGCGCCTGGTAAATCCCTCCAGCGTCTGAGCGAATGCGAGTCTCATCCGCTTGACCAAACGCTATCGAACCGGCGGAACAGCTCAGAATTGACGCAAAAACGGTTGTCAAAATACGCATCATTTTCTCCATACTTGTTTTATCTTGGCCCCAAAACTGACTACACTTTTCGCTCTCAAAAGAATCAACGTGTTTTCGAGCATTCTTCGAATTGCTCAAATGTTACCTCCTTTCATGAAAGTACTGGGCATACAATCTTTGTGTCGAGCGTTTGATATTCTCGATATTTTCAAGCCCGCAACAATTCGCAAAAATACGTAAAAGCGCGCATAAGACAAACCGGAATCGTCATGAACCAGTTATCAAGTAGTAAAATGGTGAAAGATTTAGCTAGATGGCGATTATTCCCTCATAAGTTGCGAGAGGAGCTCTTGAACGGTTTGCTCCAATTAGTGCCTGCGGGAGGGCCCTGCACACTGTTGCAATTAAATCGTTTTTTTTCAGAGGGTGGTAAGAGAATCGGAGAACACCATATTCGAAAGCCGCCTAGATACAAGCTTCTATTATGGTTACCCCATATCCGAGCTGGCCAATCTGAGATTGAACGCCGCATCTATGAGAACCGACAATCGGATTTTTTTGGCGTAAGCCGACTGGGGGAAGTGTTTAGCAAAGATGAATGGCAAGCATGCCCTTTATTCAAAGTTGCAGAGAAGTGCAATGTCGGCGATATTGCCTACGTTTGGGTTCGGTGCTCCACGAACGACCTGTGGATCGCGTGCCTCCGTCGCACAAAACAAGAGTCCCACTTCACGGCAGAAGAAAAGCTACTGCTTTCTGGTTTTGCCTCTGAGTTTTATGAGTTCAGACAGTTTTGGTATGGCGAAGATTATCAACAGCTAAGCAAGCGGGAGCAAGAGGTTGTTCATCACACCGCGGCCGGGCTAACAGCGGATAATGTAGGACGTCTACTGAATATCAGTAAGCGAACAGTCGAAGCGCAACTAACGAGCGCTCGAAGAAAGCTCCAGGCAAAAAACACTCGGGAACTCATCGCAAGAGGCTTAGGGATGCCATTTTCTCAAATGGGCGATGATCCTTGTTAGTCCAATTAACTAAGCAGAAGGTACTTGAATGTAAAATGGATTCGCCAAAATCCAGATCTGCTCTTTCCCAGCGATTTCAAGCCACGCTTCAACACGGTAGACTCCAGGCCGCGATACGCCGTAAGACAACTGAATGCCATTCGTCTCAAAGTCCATTTCACCATTGCGAAAAACTTTCCAGTGAACGGCATGGGGTGCAACCGCTTCGAGCTTCATTGGGTTCTGCCAAGTTACTTGCGATCCTATCTCGAACCGATTTTTGTTGTCAGTCAACGCCAAGTCGAAACCTGTCGCATCGGCCATCCAATCGAAGGCGACATAGGCACGACCAGCCTGCAGGCACTCCCAAACTGCTTCGCTTGAAAGCTCTTTCATCATCAAGTGCGTGCCAACATGCCTTAAACTGTATTCGTATGGATCCAGTTGCATGCGAAACAATTCGGTACCGACGGGTGTACCCTCCGGAATCGATTGTAGGGCTGAAAATACAACTCGATTCAATTCGAGCAACTCTTCGCCCAATGGATTTTCGATTTTGACTTTGTCCCCTTCCATCAATCGAGCTATCAAGCCGATGTTCTGATGAGCATCGTTCGCTGAAACACCCGTATGCGGATGGAGTTGGCATAGTTGATCGTATCGCTTCAAGTAATCGCTGGGATAATCGAGCAGGGCCGAGATGGCTTCTTGTGGATACTTTTCGCACATCTTTTTGGCTTGAATCAACCAGAGCGGATTTTTCAGCGATGATAGTAAACGCCTCTCATCTTTAAAGTCCGCATGGGTGTTATAGATTTCACAGCCCGTGACGCCGTTGATCTCCCAGTCCATTCGCACTTCGAGATGCGAGACGAATGTCAAGCCACCGCGACCGCACACGATGTCAGAAAATTCTTGCTTCTCAGCCGCTGCGAAATCGCGGGGACTTTGCTTTGGGAATACCAGAAAGCCATTCATCTCTGCGCCAGGAACGAGCAGCACGCCGTCGCGCATCCCCTGATGTCCGTCATCAAATATGTCGTAATGCGGCGCTGGATGCTCTGTAAACATCAACACTTGCGTACCAGCAGCCTTTGCGGACGCAACGATTTGTTCTATTTTCCCACGGCTGTCATGGGAAAACTTAGAGTGAACGTGGAGGTTCGCGCGATAGTCCTTGTACGGTCGATCTACCGGAATCTCCTGACGCTGTGTTCGCAAGAATTCAATCGCCGCATGTTGGTCACGCAGCCGATTGAGTTTAAGTCGATCCAGAGCATCTTCACCTAGAATGGATGCGGACGGAATGATGTAAACGCAGCTGAGTAAAGCAAGTAATATCACAAGGATCGTATTCAGCAGTTTCGGTCTTCGGTAAAAAATCTGGTTCATTTGATTCTTGAGTCACTTAGCATTACATTCCGTGTGCCACTGGCTCAGCCAGTAAAACGAAGTAGGTGTTTGTGCGCCCGCATAGTCTGTCAAACATCATGAACCTTGACGCACACGATCGAAGTGAGGCACTTGTCGGGGGCAATACTTCTATGTTCTAAGAACAGCGGACGTTGGTCAGTCACTCACCGCGTGTCGATTCACACTTCGGCAATTTCGCCTGCAGCAGTTCTTATTTTAACAAGTCTTCCATGCCCAAAGGAGCTGCCTTCGTTCGCACTGGCGAAGCCAGTGGCACACAATAACACCGCCGGCCAGTACAAATGTGAGCTTCAACACAAACTGCTACCCCTTGTTGACTATTCACAATTCTCATAGCCAATCGAGGCCTTCTGGCAACCTATTGAAGTTTTTCGCAGCGCTCTCCGTTATTACCACGATGTCTTCGACTCGTATGCCACCGAAGTTGCGACTGTAAAGTCCCGGCTCAATCGTAAAGACTTCACCCTTGAGTAATGTACCGCCACGGTCGTCGAGCAAAATGGGTTCGTGACATTCAAGACCGATACCATGTCCAGTTCCATGCGGCAAAATGGGTGTGTCCGAAATCTCACCGCGGACAAACGGATAACCGTGTTTAGCGAGCGTGGATTTGGTAGCGCCGTGAACGTCGTCGGATGTCGCGCCCGCTTTGGCAGCAAGCGTTGCTTGAGCTTTCGCGTCAACCACTGCGGCGTGCATCTTCCTCATCTCATCGCTCAAATCGCCGTGAACCACTGAGCGCGTGCAGTCGCCCCAGTAGGAAGTTTCTAAGCTGCGAGGAAAAATGTCGACGATCACAGACTGGCCTGTATAAAGCGGACCGCTGCCACGCTCATGACAGTCAGCCGAATGTGGTGTCGATGCAACTATGGAATCGTTCGGGGTTGCGTATCCGAGGTCGAGCAGAAACACGCTGATCATTTTTCTAAGCCGTTCGCTAGTTAGTGCCCCACCATCGTGCATCAAGCTACCGTCACGATTCGCTGTAGCTCGAGCAATGGTTTGGCAGGCCATCAACATGGCCGCTTCGGTGGCTTGCTGAGCTGCAGCTAACCATTCCAACTCTTGAGCATCCTTGACGCGGCGATCGAGCACACCCAGGTCGGCTGAGTACTCAACGGCAATGCCAGCTTGCTGTAAGTGCCAAGCAAATATAAATGGAAGGGTCCGGTCAGTTGTCACAAGCGACACTCCTGCTCGTCGTGCGCACTCGGCAACGGATTGGGCTGTTGCGGTTGCACGATCGCCCGACAATCCGCCAGCTGGTTCATAATCTGCTGGGCAGCTCACTCGATCGGCTTTGACTTTCTTGATCGCTCGATCCTTCTCGATATCTCGCACGATGAACTCGGTCCGTTGCTGTCCTGCGACGTTGAACGCCAGCCAAGCGGCCGGATCGCCCACTGCAAACCGCACTCGGTGGAAAAAGGCGGGGTTCTCGCTTGGGATACCGGCTAGGAGGATCGCAGTTGCGTTATCGGACATCGGTTTTCCTGGTTTCGAGGTGGCGTCGCTTGCTCATTAAATCGGTTCAAACATAATATAGGCGAAGCCGAGCGATATAAAGTGGCCCGGTTAAGTCAGTCCCAACGCTTGCTTTAAGATGTCACGTTCGGGCTGGATAAGTTCGATGAGATCGGTTGGATTTTTTGAGATAAGGTAACGAATGCCGTAGCGGTGCTGAAAACTCTTTTGTGCCTCGAACATGAACTCACTGGAGGGGGAGCAAGTGTCGCACAACCCTCGCGGCGGGTTTTCGAGATGCGGCGACACGGTTAGAATCTTGCGATACGGTCCCGATCGCGGCTTTTACACCAGTTTGGCATATGACTAAGCACATTTTCGTTACCGGCGGCGTTGTTAGTTCCATTGGAAAAGGCCTGACGAGTGCGTCGATCGGGATGCTGCTCGAAGCTCGCGGCTTGCGAGTTCGAATGCAGAAACTCGACCCGTACATTAACGTCGACCCGGGGACGATGAGCCCCTATCAGCACGGCGAAGTCTACGTGCTCGACGATGGCAGTGAAACCGACCTCGATCTTGGCCACTACGAGCGGTTTACCAACGCACCGCTTTCACGCAGTTCGAACTACACAACCGGCCAGATCTATCTGTCGGTTATCGAGAAAGAACGCAAAGGCCAGTTCCTGGGCAAGACCGTCCAAGTGATTCCACATATTACCGACGAAATTAAAAGCGTCATTCGCAAAGTTGCAGAAGATGACGTTGATGTTGTCATTACCGAAATCGGCGGCACCGTTGGTGACATTGAAAGCCTTCCGTTCCTCGAAGCGATTCGGCAGTATCCGTTGATGGCGGGCAAAGAAAACTGCTTGTTCATTCACTTGACTTTGGTTCCCTACCTAAAAGCAGCTGGAGAGTTGAAGACTAAACCAACGCAACACTCAGTGGGGCAGTTACGACAGATCGGTATCCAGCCAGACATTTTGATCTGCCGCTGTGAGCAACCGATTTCGCGCGATGAACGTGACAAGATCGCTCTGTTCTGCAACTTGGCACCGGAAGCGGTCATTGAAGAACGCGATAAAGACTTTTCGATTTACGAAGTTCCGCTCAGCTTGGTTTCCAATGGGCTGGATGATCTCATCATCAAGAAGTTCGGCTTTTCATCCCGCGCTCCGGACCTCGAGCCGCTGAACGAAATCCTGCATCGACTGCGCAATCCAAAGCATGAAATCAGTATTGCCGTAGTGGGCAAATACGCTGAGCACAAAGACGCTTACAAGTCGATTTACGAATCGCTTGATCATGCAGGCATCCATCACTATGCGCAGATTCGTATCGGGCGGATTCAAAGTTCCGATATTGAAAACGAAGGGCCCGAGCGATTGCTTTCAGGTTATGACGGGATCTTGGTTCCAGGCGGTTTTGGCGAACGCGGTGTCGAAGGCAAAGTTCAAGCGATTCGGTACGCGCGTGAGAAAGGGATTCCGTTTTTCGGCATCTGTTTGGGCATGCAGTGCGCTGTGATCGAATACGGTCGCAATGTAATCGGCCTGCAGCGAGCTCATTCGACCGAGTTCGACAAAGATGCACTTCATCCGGTTATCTGCCTACTTGATGAACAGCGCGAGATCACACAATTGGGTGGCACAATGCGTCTGGGCAGCCAACCCGCAGTGCTTGAAGATGGTTCGCATGCACTGGCCGCGTATGGTCAAAAAAGTATCGCCGAACGTCATCGCCATCGTTACGAATTCAACAACGTTTACCGCGAGCAATTCCGAGCGAATGGCATGAAGTTTACGGGAACAAGTCCAGACGGTGGCTTGGTTGAGATCGTCGAACTGGCGGATCACCCTTGGTTCTTGGCTGTTCAGTTCCATCCGGAATTTAAGTCCAAGCCAACCAAGTCTCATCCGCTGTTCGCAGGCTTTATCAAAGCAGCCATCGAACGTCGTACACGAAGGCAGAAGAAATCTCCCGAAGATGTCTCGCCGTCGGAAGCCCTGTTAAACGGGTAGTGGGGCACCTTCCAGCTGGTATGACGAAAAGTCGTGGATAAATATACCGTAGCGGAAACCGTCAAGGTTTTCGGAGCTCATTTTGCAACTTAAGTCCGCATGACCGAAATGCTTGACGCATTCCGCTACCAACTATTCGCCATGCCAGCTTCCAGCTGGGATGGCTGGACGCCGATCCAACCCGACTGCCGTAAATTTTCTGGAATTTGTTCAACAATGCCCTGCATCAGTGGCGAAGTCGTCTTGCAACGGTCTCAATCGATCACTCAATTCGCTTGCGCATCAGTTCTACTTCAGACCGTTGGTGGGTGGGCGCGCCTGCATGATTCGTTCGACAGCCAATCGTTCGGCGTCCGACTCTTGAATTCTACCGAGCTCTTTATAGGTGTCCCTAAGCCATTGATGAACTTCGATCAGCGATGGATTGTACTTCAGCGCTTCCTGGGCTGTATCGATAGAGGGTTGAATTTGCCCAGTTCGAAACAATGCGTCTGCCTTAATGGCCAAAGTCTGCGAGCGACGTGGATTAAGTCGCAAAGACAATTCAAATGCTTTGAACGCACTGGGCCAATCCTGCGCGAAATAGGTAATTTGCGTTAGCGTCTCAAGCGCGAGTTCAGTAGTCTGAGGGGATGCTGCTGCGTCCTGGAACGACTTCAAGGCTGTGGTGTAGTCTTTGCGTGAAACGGAAACGCCTCCCAATGCTAAAGCCAAAAATCCATCCTGCGGAAAATGTGTTCTAAGAACTTGCAACTCTTCCACAAGCTCATTCGATGCAACCCCATTCTTGACACTGACGATTGCCAGCGCACGCCGCTTTTCTAGATCAGGCAATTGGTGGGTTTCTTTGAAAACGAATTCAAATTGGTTAACGACTCGCGAGCGATCCCTAGAGAGGATAGACTTATTGCGCACGATGCGATGATCCGTTTGGGAAACATGCGCGGTCGAAACTAAACCCAATTTGGGCATGTGACAGTCAATGCACGAATCCGCTACGGCAGGCCGCTCGTCGCTTGCTCCCGAGCATGGATTGAGATCTGTGTGACATGCCACGCAGCGATCTCGGAAAAATTTGATCCGTTGGTTTTCTTCTGGAACTTCGTGGGGATCATGGCAACTTGTGCAGCTCATATTGGGTGAATTTACATAGCACTGGCTCTCCATCATCTGCTGAACTTGACGAACGGAATCCGTCTTACCTTCAGCATCGACTGTGCCGCCGGCATTCATCACAATCCAAACGTCGTCCAGCCTCATTCCAGGGCGAAAATCCACATGAGAACGACCCGGGCGAAGAATGCGTGCGGTAGCAGGTTGCAGGTGGCATTGGTAGCACACGCTCGCTTGTCGGAATTTGTCCAGCCGCTTAGGGTTTACAATGGGATCCTTGGCGTCGCTATCCGGCGCATTGTGAAATGAAATATGTTCTGCGCCTGGACCGTGGCATTTCTCGCAACCAATTACCATTTCGTCGAACGGCCTTTCCTCTAAAAACTCAGAACCATGTTCGACAGGGTTGAGCTTACCCGAATGACACTGCAGGCAAATTATGTTGGCGCGACGATCGAATCGTCGAGGATCGTCGGGTGTGTAGCCTGGGTTGAAACCCCAGCGATTCTCTTTACCGAACCAGTTGAGCGGTGATAAGCAGAGTACACCCTGCTGTTCATGGACGTAGGCTTTGGCGCGTCGCCCTGAGCCGATCACGTATTTTTGTTCAACCGCGTCATCATAGATCAGCTGACCTTCCGCGTCGTACATCAATTCATGGTGCACTATCGCGCTACCCGAGATTTTTGAAGACAAGGTTTCTGAAGACAAGATTCGCTTTTTTCCGTGAATGAAGGATTCGCTTGAGGCAGGTGGATTGCGATCTTCCGAAATTAGTCGAGTACTGCCCCAGTACATCGGATGCTTTTTGTAGGAATCCACGAGTTTCTTATGACAGTTGACGCACGCATCGCTTCCGACGAAGCCATGCGACGATGTTCGCCATGCGATTTCCTGCGTCATCTCCTCGGGAACTATTTGATTGAGGCTTTCATTCTCAACCATCGGCGCTGGGTCAACTTGCGCTGGTTCAACTTGCGCTGTGGCAACTTGCGCTGTGGCAACTTGCGATTCTCGTAGCGATGGCGAATTTTTATTGATTTGGACTGCGACGCTCAAGGGCTTGGAGGAGTACCACTTCACTCCGTAGTAAGCGAACAGAGACAGACTCATCACTGCCATTGCAATCGAAACGACGAGAATTTGCCGATGGCCCATGGATACACACTTCCCTTAGATGGGGCTACCGCGGTGACTCAGCAGACCTTCAATGCGGGTGAAGCTGAGCGTCGCCTTCAATGATTTGAAATACTTGGTTGATTTGGCTTGATTCAAACTTTTGAGTTTTTCCATTGGGCCAGAGGATTTCCAACGAGAAGTCTTTAGAATCTTTCATGCCAAAGTGGACTCGTGTTCCGAAATGGCTTTGATAGCCACGGCCCAAATGGATCATGGATGTTTGGGTACGACCTCCGCAACTCAGCTGCAACACGGCTCCAGCGGCATCGCGATTGCAAGTCACCCCTACGAGCTCAAGTGCGACCCAATTCGCTTTCTTCGATTGGTTACGAATGAGGCTTATAGGAGCGTCGGAGTTCAATACAACCACATCGACGCGTCCATCGTTGTCCAAGTCATCCAACGCGGCTCCACGACTGCTTTCGATGGGAGCCACATCGGAATTGGTCGCATGGCTGGCATCGACAAAAGTGCGGCCGTCTTGGTTGGCGAGTACATAGTTGTGTACTTTGACTGCGGTGCGATCATCGAGGTACTTGATATTGTCTAAGAAATGGCCGCAAGCGATGTAGAGGTCCTTGGATCCATCATTATTAAAATCGACGAAACCCGTGCCCCAGCTAACATGAGGATACAAATCTGGGGCAATTCTTGAAGTGTTCGTGACATCCTCGAAGAACCCCGAGTCGATTTGGCGATAGAGTACCGGCATTTCATCTTGATAAGTCGTGGTGAACAGATCGACTTTTCCATCATTGTCAAAGTCTGCGCAATCGACTCCCATATTGCCGTTCGCATTGCCCAACCGATCGAACGCCAGCCCTGAAATCAGAGCTTCTTCGGTGAACTTGCCCTTGCCATCGTTGATGAAAAGGAAATTGGCAAAGCTATCGTTACAAACGAAGATATCAGGCCAGCGATCTCCATTGAAATCTCCCGCAATGACGCCCATGCCGGGAGCGGGCTTGACTCGAATTCCACTTTGCTCGGAAATGTCGCGGAATGTTCCATCCCCCAAGTTTTCAAAGAGCATATCATGTTCTGGAGGAAAGTCTTTCGGACCAGGATGGTAGAGATGTTCGCCGATCCTCTGCTGAAAGTGTTTGTCAAAGGTGAATGTTTGGTAGTGGGCGCAGTACAAATCTATGTCGCCGTCCCCTTCTATGTCAAGAAAACAAACGCCTGCACCAAACCTACATCCATCCGACAAGCCGTTGTCACTAGCTTGAACAGAAAAAGTCCCATCGCCATTGTTTAGATAGTAGACGTCGCTTCCAAAGTTGGTCACGTACAGATCCATGTCTCCATCATTGTCGGTGTCGCCAGCAACCACCCCCAAACCATAACCTAAGTCGCCTACGCCGGCGTGTTCGGTGACATCTTCAAATCTCCAGTTTCCCAAATTGCGATAGAGACGGTTTGGCTGGTGCGTTTGCGATCTTGGGTCGGGCGGCAGCGGAGCACCGTTTAAAAGGTAAACATCTGTCAGGCCGTCGCGGTCATAATCGAAAAGTGCCAAGCCTGCGGTCATAGGCTCTACCACGAATCGTTGTCCGGTTGCACCAGAAAAGTGAACAAAGGGAATTACGTTGGGCTTGAGCAATTCAAGTTGAAACTCGGTCAGATCGACTTGGGCTACTGTTAACTGCGGCGGTATGCAGATTAAAAGCAAGCAGCCGAAGAAGGCCTTGAAGGTCCGCAAGATTGCTAGGCCGCAAGCATAGTCCGATGGCTTGTTTCGATAAATCATGATCGAAGAGCGTGGCCAAGAATGATTGCAGAACATGTTCAACACGTTAAAACACGGAACCCCTTCAGGCAACGCTGTAAAGCATTTTTCTAGGTAATAGAAACTGCGTTTTTAATGATTTCCCTGAGCCTGAGGCGCTAGCCGATCTTCACAAATCAAAATCGGCTAGCGCCTCAGGCTCATAACTGACACGGAGTACACGTGTTAGTTTGCTTAAAAACTCAATCGAAAATGCTTCACAGCGTCGCCCTTCAGGTGAGAGCAAAATCGAGCTATGTATTTTACAGTATATTCTCCGTCACTTCTCGCAGCCACGACTAAGATTTGTCCAGGGCAAGAGCTCAACGTCGAGAGTGGCACGCCGGCTAATCCCAAAATCTAATCTGGACAATGCACTATTGGTCCTTTGCGAAGCGGCCGACGGCCTCCAAGTCCATTACGGCGTAAGCCAGGGAAAGCGTTGGTAATTGTTAAAATATTGAGTTGTACTATTATATTGTGGATACATCGTGAATGACGACTCGCCTTCAACTATTAGTTCAACGCCCGAGCGAGCTGCATGAACAATCAAGCCGCAAAGTCGATTTCCGTAGTCCAATTGATTGGCCTCTTGCTAGGTATTGCTTGTTTTGGAGTGGTGGGATCCTGGACTCTCAACCGCTGGTCTAAGACTAACGAGAGCACAGAGCTGTCCGAGAGCCAGTCGCAAATCAGCGCTCCAGTTCAAAAGCCGCTCGCGGTCGAGCCCCCTAAGCATGCGAGCAACATTGACCCAATTAACTCAGACGCAATGCAACCGTCCGTCGTGTTGCCGCGTCAGTCGTTTGCGATCAGCGGCGACCAGTTGGAAGCTGAATGCGGAAAGTTTGTGGAGCGTCTGATGAAGACTCTTCCCGACAATAGTGTTGCCCTCAACCTGGCCGCCCTATATTTTTCTCGCACCCAGCAAACCAACAAGGCGGATGAGCTCTGGAAGAGAATCATGGCTATGTCTCCAACTGACCTCGTCCTCTATTACAACTGGTCGTCGAACGCAATTCAGCAAGGACAAAGTGATCGCGCCCTTGAAATTTTGGACCAAGCGGAACGCAATGGAGTCAGAGACCCACAGTTAGTTTATCAGCGAGCGGTTTCGCTTAGCAATCTTGGGAGAGACGAAGAGGTTGAAACTCTACTTGGACCACTTATTACATCTTCCACAATGGATGGGTCACATTGGCTGCAGTTGGGATTGTCTCAGTCCAAACTCGGAAAGCATGAAAGTGCGAGGGACTCGCTTTTGAAGGCACGCGAACTGGGCCTGAACACTAAATCCTTGTTGAACGGCTTGATTAACTGCTCTGCTCGGCTCAAAGATCGTGACGCTGCGGAGGCTTATCGCCGTGAATTGGATTCGATCAAAGAAGATATAACTGAGTTTGGCCAAGAGCAATATGAAGCTCGTTCTGAGGGCCGAATTCGCGCTCTCTCGTTGGGAATTCTAGGTGAGGGCATCGAAGTCTATCGCTTGGCTGGTCGGTTAAATGATGCTGAGCACGCAGCTTTGAGAGTGCTGGCAATCGAGCCCAATTCGTCGGATATTTGCAACCTACTTTACGAGATTTACGCCGACAAAAAAGAGCCCCATAATCAGTATGCGGTGATGGAGCGACTGACAGAAATCCAGCCAGGTTACCTCTTGCACTACCTGCTGATGGCCAAAGCTGCGTCGATGGCAGGCAACCACGCTCGGGCTGAAGGGTTGATTAAGTTAACGATTGCGTTGGCGCCCGAAGACGCCACATCGTGGAGCACGATGGCGGAGTTCTTGATCGAACGAAAGCGATCCGCAGAAGCTGTTTGGTACATCGAACAGGTAGTCGTTCGGGCTCCGACACGGGAGGCATACATGTTGCTTGCCGATGCACTGAAAGCCAGTGGCCAGAATGAACGTGCCGCGGCGGCTGAAGTCAAGGTACAGGAACTTACCAAGATCCCAACCGTCCGGGCTCAGGCTCCCAATGTGAAAGGGCCTTGATCGTGCGCATGGAAAACTTGGCAAAGGGCTGGATCGTTTTGCTGCCAATGATAGGGGTCGCCTGTTCGTTTTGCGAAGAGTCGCTTGGCCAAGAACAGTCTCTTGGCCAAGAACACTCAACTTCACTCCGGCTAGTCGATGTTTCTGAACAGAGTGGAATCACCTGGGAGCACACAACCGGACGCAGCGGTCGCGCCCATATCGTAGAAGGGATCGCTTCTGGATTGGCCTCGTTCGATTTTGATCGAGATGGCCTTATTGATATCTACTTACTTAACGGGCATTCACTCACTGACACTGCTTCCGCAGCAAATGACCTTGATGGCTTTTTTCGGAATTTGGGAGAGATGCGATTTGAGGATATCTCCAAATTCGCTCGAATTACCGGTAGCGGCTATGGATTGGGAATCTGTGCTGCGGATTTTGATGGTGATGGTTTCCAAGATCTGTTCATCAATAACTTTGGTCCGAACTATCTATACCGCAACTGTGGCGATGGAACCTTCGTTGATGTTACACAACAGGCGGGAATACTAGCGGGAAATAAAGTCGCCAGCGGTGTCGCCTTCGCGGATTTTAATGGTGACCAGTGCTTGGACATTTACGTTGGAAACTATGTCGATTTTACATTGGAAAATTCCGTTTACATTCTGCGAAATGGGCGACCATTCCATGCGGGTCCGCGATATTATCGCTCCGAGCCCGACGAAATGTTCTTTAGCAACGGCGACGGTACATTTCGCGAAGCCGGAAAAACGAGTGGGATTTCGGAGTGGGCAGGACCTACGATGGGGCTGATCGCAGCCGATCTAAATCAAGACGGACTGGTCGACGTGTTTACGGCCAATGATGCCAAGCCAAACTTTTTCTTCGTCAACAAGGGTTCGGGGCGGTTTGTTGAGGATGGTGTTTTATCAGGCTTAGCCTTTGATTCTCATGGTAAAGCCAATGCTTCCATGGGGGTCGATTTGGGAGATTTTGATCGTGACGGCCTCCAAGATTTGATCGTGACAAATTACCAAAACGAGATACCGGTGCTGTACAAGAATCTGGGTGATGGTCTGTTCGAAGATGTATCGGCACGCGCCAATGTGGTCGAGGCGCTACAACCTCACGTCACTTGGGGGTGTAGCCTAGTGGATCTCGACAATAATGGCTGGCTAGATTTGTTCATTGGCTGCGGCCATTTTGATGACGCCGAAATCATTGACGATCGTACTGCCAAGAAGGTAAGGGATTTCGTCCTTTTGAATTTTAATAGTCGTTTCGAAGACGTTTCAACCGCTGTAGGATTGGAGGCCGTTGAGTCTTCGCGGGGCATAGCCTTTGACGACTTCGACAACGATGGTGATGTCGATATTGTCGTGCTTAATTCGAATGCCAAGCCTACTGTACTGAGAAATGATCTCCTCGCCAGCAACAATTGGGTGCAGATTGAGTTGATCGCATCGAGCTGCAATCGCAACGCAGTCAATTCAAATGTCACTGTTTCTGTTGGCACCACGAGCCAACATCGTCAGGTAATTTGTGGGCGCGGTTATCAAAGCAGCTATGGTGACAGGTTGCACTTCGGACTAAATTATGCGGATAGTAGGGATGAAAAACAGGCAAGCATTCAAGTTTATTGGCCAGATAAATCAATCGAGTCGTTTGCAGTTGCCGTCGGTCAATGTCACCAAATTCGTCAAGGATCTGGAATCACAGTTCAAAGCAAGTAAGAGCCCGTCAGAAAAGGGGGCTAACCCCCTTGAAGGCAATGCTGTGAAGCATTTTCCGTGGTAGCCTTGCTGGTCTCGTGAGAAACCGGATGCATTAGAGACGTCAGCCGTGCTACCCGGTTTCTCACGAAACCAGCTACCTGTGCTCTCTGAAATGCGTCACAGCGTTGCCCTTGAAAGGAAAGGCTGGAAGTCAAGTAGTTAGGTAAATAAACACCGCACACAACCTAAGAATTTAACGAGGAAAGTAGTACTATGAAAATTGTAGTCGGAACTTTGCTGACTCTTCTATTGACGCTGGGATTGTGGGCATTCATCTACAAGACCTACCCCATGTTTCTCGACGATGATGCAATTGCGCAGGCCGCCAACGGTGGTCTATCTCCTGAGCTAGAAGTAAAAGTTCGGGCAGGGTTTTTGAAGAGTTCATTAGTAAACTATTTGGCGTGGGGTATGGTCATCGGCTTAATCGGTACAATTGCTGCCGGTCTCCGCGACTCCAAGCTCTACATCAGAGTGATTGTAGGCCTTGCTTTAGGTGCAGCAGTTGGAGCAGTCACCAACTACTTCACCGACCTATATGCTCACCGTTGGCAACTTGGGGCAGGCGATGTGATTCAATACTGGCTCATCAGAATCTCTGCGGTTCACGCCCTACTGGCCGTACTTGCTGCGGCAGTTGCAAATATTGGCCACCCAATTACAGAATTCGCAGGGCGGTTGGTAATGGCTATGCTGGCACTTATTTTCGGTGCCTGTATCTTTTCGTTTCTCATGGGATTGGTTACACCGATAGAACAATCTCAATACAACTTTGTTAGGTTTCCAGCAAGTTCGATGAGCTTGTTGTTATCTATCAACTTACTTACCTTTCTTGCACTGGCGTTAAAAACCACCCAAAAGAACGGTTTTCAAGCCGGCGATTCGCCAGGACCTTAAAAAAGATTTAGGAATTTTCTTTACTTGCATCCTCGTTAAGGATAGAATCACCAACGCAAACTCCAATTTAGGGGATTGGAACATGAATTGTTGGTCAATCTTTATGAGAGGTTACTATGAGAAAAACGCTGTTAAAGCGTGGCTTTACGTTAGTAGAGCTGCTAGTGGTTATCGCGATTATTGGCATTCTGGTTGGATTATTGTTACCCGCTGTACAAGCTGCTCGCGAAGCGGCTCGTCGCATGCAATGTGGTAACAACCTCAAGCAGATGGGCTTGGCTTGTCTCAATTATGAGTCCTCGTACAAGAAGTTCTCATCGAACTATCAGGGAAGTGGGACAGGCTTTCAGATGGGAATTGGTAGGGAAAACAATGAGTATGGCTTTACCATAGGTCTCCTTCCGTTTATTGAGCAAGGGCCGCTTTACAATAACATGATGGCTTATGCGAGACCCAATGGACCAGGTTTACCACGTCCATGGGCAGGAACAGCCGGCTACCACGACGCGGCTCAGGAAACTTGGGGAAGGACTCAACGGAACTGGACCGTTGATCTTCCTGCGTTCATCTGTCCCTCAGATCCGCCGACACCTGATCGCGTTGAGAGCCCAACCCTGATTAATTACAAGGGTTCCGTCGGTGATTCATTCTTCGGGAACCGCGATTACGCTGGTAGTAATCGAGACAACCGTGGCGTCTTTATGATGAGACGTTGGATGACAATTTCTGGCATAACAGACGGATTATCGAACACGGTACTCTTGGGCGAAGTTGCTGCAGGCGGTGGACCTCGGGACATCTTGGGAGGTGTTGCACAAAACCTCAATTCTTATAGTCCTGCAGCCTGTTTGGCGAGAGTTACATCGACTGGTGGAAGAAGGCAACTTACAGGAGATGTGCGCGCCGTTTTCCGTCCAGTTACGGGTAGAGCCTTTGATGGACGACCGTACTTTATTTCGGTTACAACCATTTCTCCACCTAACAGTCCTCACTGCAACTTTGGCGGTGGTGACTGGGATTCATCATTGGTCCCAGCCAGCAGCTACCATACAGGTGGCGCGCAAATCTGCATGGGCGATGGATCGGTGCACTTCATTTCGCAAAGCATCGACAGTGGCAACCAAGCGGTTGAACAGCAAAACGCTGCCACTCCGACTTATTCTGGTCCATCACTGTATGGGGTTTGGGGCGCACTTGGTAGCCGTGCAGGTGGCGAAGCTTCAGCTGCAGTTCCGCAGTAAGCAATCGCAATCCGATGTCTCAAAATTCGCGTGCGTGCAGCCAACACTGCTGCACGCACTTTCGTTCGCATGTTCCATATTTGCCGGAGTAAATAAGAATGACCTTGCGTGCAACTGTTTGTGTATCGATCCTATTTTTGAGCTCCTGTGGCGAAGGACCACAACTGACGAAGGTCAGCGGAAGTGTGAAATTCAAGGGCAAGGCGGTTGCAGATGCAACCGTTATCTTTGAACCGGACGGTGGAGTCGGAACGGTGGGCGCCGCCACAACGGACAGTAGCGGTAACTACAAACTTGGATCGAATTTGGGAGCCGGCGTCTCCGCTGGTGCTTACTCAGTTAAAATCAAATCAAAGGCAAAGCTGGTTAATGACGTCGATCCCATGGCAGGATTGGTACACGGATCGAAAGAATATGAAGAGGCCTATATGAAAGCTTCAAGGAGATCGGCTGAGGATGCATACAAAACAAAGAAAGATCCCGACGCCATCCCTGAAAAATACAATTCGGGGAGCGAATTGAAGGAGATCGTCGAAGCCAAATCGTCGCAAGTTATCGACTTTGATTTGAAGTAGTTCTATGTCTCTTTCGGCGAACTTGTAATGTCTAAGCTAGTGAAGATCGTGCTGACGGGCATCGTCCTTTCGGCAGCCATCATCGGGATAGTTGTGGTGATGACGCCACTGACAGATGAAGCTATCCCACAAAACGAAGCTTCTCCACAAAGTAGCGCTCTTGTCGCTAATAAGGAATTACCACCAACTCTGGACCAATACCCTAAGCTCACTTCTCCTACGACCTTGGACTTGCCTAAGGTCCGATTAGTGAGAGAGACCAAGGCACTTCAGGAAGAGTTGCGAGAAGCTGCGCGGTTAATGACGGAAAAATTCCCGCAGGATTCCGCTAGTTGGCACTTGGCCGCTCAAGTTGAATCCGAGCTTTCGCAATCGGCGAAGGCTGAAGAGTATTGGGCACGTTGCTTAGCGCTGAAGCCAATGCACTTCGGCCCCTATCTTGGTCTAGCAGAATTGTTGACGTCGAAGGGGCGATTTCAAGATGCTACCCAAGTACTTCAAAAGGTATTTGAACTCGGTGGCTCAACGGGCGAAGTTTACTTGAAGTTAGGTGAGGCGTACGAAAATCAAGGGATGCTCAAAGAGTCGCTTGAGGCACTAACGACTGGCGTCCGCCTTTTCCCTCAAGAATCCGGCTTGCTGTATGGGCTCGCAAGATTGCAAGCCCAATCGGGACTTTTGAGCGAAGCTGAGGACAACCTGAAAAGAACAATCGCACAAGGAGGTGAGAGCAAACAAAACCTCTCCACGTTAGCCGGTGTCTTGATGCGATTGGAGAAACGGGATGAAGCCCTAGCAATTCGCGAGAGATTGAAGGAGATTGCAAATCAAGAAAACTCGGCGACGGGTCAGGGCGACTCTGCGTTTCAACTAGCCTACGATGCGGCATTGAGTATTGCCGCGTTTCGAATTTTCGAGGGCTGTGGAAATCTCTGTTACCAACAACAACAATATCCACTGGCCGAAAAATATCTGGTGCGAGCCATTGGTCAGGACCCAAGCATTTCTAGTGTTTGGATCGCTCTTTCAGAAGTTCTCTTGCATCAGTCCAAGTATGGAGATGTTACTCAGGTCCTTCAACGGATCAATGAACTTGAACCAAAGAACCTGATTTACAGAGTCAATCTCGCCTCGATAGCACTCAAGCTGGGGGATATTCAGTTGGCAGAGTCCACTTTAAACGAAGCGGTAAAAATCGACCCTAACTCGGAATTGGTGCTCGTTACCCTTGCTAAACTTTACGCTGCCGTGGGTAGGTTTGATAAGGCTAAGGATGTGGTTGCTTCGCTCTTGAAACTAAATACTTCTCCGGAAGTCTTGCAACTGAAAGTGAACATTGAAATGGCCGCAAATCAAACTGGTACACGATCGCCATGACCAAGGGCTTGTTATTCTTCGCAAGCATGATCTCAATTACAGTCCTTTCCGGTTTACGGATGAGTGACGAGCAAAACTCTAACTCGACGATTCGTTTTACAGATGTGACTGAGTCCTCAGAAATTCACTTTCGACATCAAGACGGTGGAGTGGGGCAGCGGTACTTGCCCGAACACATGGGAGCAGGGTTGTGCTCATTTGACGCAGACAATGATGGCCTGGTTGACGTTTATCTACTAAATGGCGGAGCACTGCCTGGCGCTGAAATCAACCCTCAACCATCCGACCAGTTCTATCGAAATGTAGGAAATTTCCAATTTCGAAATTCCACTGTCTCGGCGGGTCTTCAAGAACTGTCCTACAGCCTCGGAGTCACCGCTGCCGATTTCGACAACGATGGATTCCAGGACCTTTACGTCAACAATTTTGGGAAGAATCGACTATTCAAAAACAATGGCGACGGCACGTTCGCAGATGTTACGGAGATCGCTGGTGTAGCGGACGGTGAAAAGTTTGGTGCAGGCACTACCTTTTTAGATTTCGAAGGCGATGGGCTATTGGATCTATTCGTGGGCAATTACGTGAATTTTTCGTTCGAGCGACACCATCAGTTGGCACCAAGCGCTCACCCCTATTCGCCTGGCCCTAAGGACTATGCTCCAACTCCGGATACACTCTTTAAGAACAATGGTGACGGTACGTTTTCGGATGTAAGCAAGCAAGCTGGAATCTCTTCTGTGGCGGGGCCAAGCATGGGAGTGGTGGCCGGCGATTTCGATTTCGATCAAGACTCGGATATCTTTGTCGCATGCGACGGCGCGCCTAACCTGCTCTATGTCAACAATGGAAAAGGGGAATTTACTGAGGAGGCCATGCTGTCTGGTGTGGCTGTCGACTCTAGAGGCATCGCTAACGGAAGCATGGGCGTAGATTTTGCGGACCTCAATGGAGATGGCTTAGGAGATTTATTGGTTACAAGTTATTCTGAACAACAGCCAGAGTTTTTTCGGAATCTGTCTCCTGGAGGCTTCTTTGAAGATTTTTCTCGTTTGTCCCAAATTGGAACGGAAGTCTATCCGCATGTGAACTGGGGCGTGGGAACATTCGATCTTGACTGCGATGGTGATATCGACGCCTTCATTTGCAATGGACATTTGCTAGAGAACGCAAAAGAGATTGAACCCCACACAGATTTTGGTGTTCCCAATACGGTCGTTGAAAATTTAGGCCATTCCAAGTTCCGAAGTGTTACGGCTAGCACTGGCGAAGCGCTAAGACAAGCCAGAAGTAGTCGCGGTGCGGCCTTCGATGACTTTGATGCTGATGGCAAGATCGACGTTGTTGTTCTGAACTGTGATGCCGAAGCTCAAGTGCTTCGCAACTCAAGTCAGAACGACAACTCGTGGCTGATTCTTGATTTGGTAAGCACCAACGCTAACCGCGACGCAATTGGAGCTAAGGTGTGGGTCCATGTCGATGGGAAGATACTTTACATGGAACGCATTAACGGTAGAGGATACCAAAGCCATTACGGTAAGCGACTACACTTTGGACTTGGACGCGTTGACGCTATCGATCGCGTGGAAGTACTTTGGCCAGGCAAACGAAACCTGCGTACGGTGATCGAGAATGTTCCCGCCAACCAAATCAAGACCGTCGTTGAGGGCTTGTAGTAGAGCGTCAAATTTAAAATCTGCCAATCGGATGACGAGATTTTCATCGTCTTGGGATGCCTTTATTACCAGTTATGCTTATAACAACCGGGATCAATCAACGTCGGCCACTTCCGGCTTCTCCCCAGAGTGTTGGAAGGAAGGGAGGGAGTAGCGGCGTATGCTTGATCCGAATACCTGAATCGAAAGTAGCTGAACTCCATTGATAGTTGATACACACGCTCATTTGTCCGACGAGCAACTTGCGGATCGCCTCGAGCATTGGTTAGCCGAAGCTGCTGCAGTTGATGTCACGGCGGTCCTGTGCGTGGGCACAACACTCGCCAGTTCACGGGCTTGCTTGGCACTCGCAGAGCGCCTCTCTAGTGTTAGAGCCGCAGTGGGCATTCATCCGAATTACTGCTGTCAAGCCGCAGATGACGACTGGGCTGCAATCGTTGAGCTATCGCAACATCCTCGAGTGGCGGCACTTGGCGAGACAGGCTTGGATCGATATTGGGACGATTGCCCGTGGGACGTTCAAGTCGATTACTTTCGACGTCACCTGCAGCTTAGCCGCGAAACAAAGCTGCCAGTGGTGATTCACACACGCGAGTGCGCAGAAGAAACCGTTGAAATATTGAAAGACGAAGCCAAGCAAGGACAACTGCGCGGGGTTATGCATTCGTTCACCGGTCCGCAATCGGTAGCCGACGATTGTTTGAAACTTGGGCTTTATATTAGCTTCGCTGGCATGGTGACTTACAAGAACGCTGACGATCTGCGCGCGATTACAAAGACGATTCCGGCGGATCGTATTTTGGTTGAAACCGACAGTCCCTACTTAACCCCTAATCCGTTTCGCGGTAAGAAGCCGAATCACCCGGCCAACGTCGTTCATACTTTGAAATGTATTGCCGAAGTTCGCGGCACATCCTATTCGGTACTGGCCGCTCAGACCACAGCCAACGCTGGAAGGCTGTTTGGAGGTTGGTAGTGGCGTATGCTTCCAGCTTGCGTTTGATTAATGTAACGTTTCTCATTTCTCATTCGCTGTAGCGCTTTTGCGACTTTCAGGCGCACCGCTTTGGAGTCAGCTGACGCGAACTTCGCCAGCACCTCCATATCGAGGTAACCGCCACATTGCCCGCGTAACGAAATGGCAATTAGCGCCGGTTCTTCGTTCTCTGTTGCAACGGCTAAGTGCGAACTAAAGTTCGCCAATTGGAAGGCTGGAATCCCGCAATGCTATCAAGTGGTGTGGGCTTCATCGCACTATTCGTGTGGAGAATCCTATCTGTAGATTCTTAATGTAATCCTATCTTAGCGGTACTGTGGTTGCGGTATCTAGTGCTTCGTCCAGCTTTAATTTTGGGATCGTAGATGTGAGCCTTCGGCGCTAGCCGCGGGTGAACGAAGTACTTGACTCGACGTAACTTACTAACAATCTAAGACCAACGATTTGCAGTCTACAGATTAACGTTGGACAAACTTTTCATCTTGCACGACAACCACTTCGTTCACACGCGGCTAGTACCGTCGGCTCACTGACGTTGATCCCAAAATTAAAGTTGGACGAAGCACTAGTCCCAAAATTGCTTGGACTTGTAATGGACTAGAGAAAATGGCTGAGATTGATATTTACAGCAACCAGAAAATTCCCGAGAGTGTTTGAACCTACTATTCAAAGGAACTCCATGAGCACCGCCAGCAAAACCACAGCCCCTAACTACTATCAGGACCTAGGATTTCTTCGAGGTTGGGTTGCGCGCCGACGAATTGCGATCAGCATTGCATGTTTCACCGCGCTCATCGTCTTCAACCTAGCTATTCTAGGCCGGCATCCCAGCAATCCGCTTGCAGTATGGCAGTGGAACAGCGGCATTGGCCTAGCGCTGCTTTTGATGGGTGTCGGAATTCGCAGCTGGTCGGCTGGAACGCTAATTAAGGTCCGGGAACTTGTCACCATCGGCCCGTACGCGCTTTCTCGCAATCCGCTCTATGTTGGTTCGTTCCTGATGATGTATGGCTTTGCCCTAATCATGTGCGATTGGCTATCCATTGCGTTCATTGCAGGACCGATGTCAATATTGTACTACTTTCAAGTATTGAACGAAGAAAAATATCTCTCCGCCCTGCACGCTGAGCAATGGGCCAGCTACATCGTGCGAACGTCGCGTTTCGTTCCACTTAAGTTCAATTCGAACTGGCGCACCGGCTGGTCACTAGCCCAGTGGGTCCACCATCGCGAGTATCAAGCTGTACTCGGCGCAGCGGTTGGAATCGTCGGCTTAATTCTGCTCAGCTACTTTGGCAAGTAACTCTCAAAGATTCATACTGGGGCAAGGCCAGTGAAACGGAGTGGGTCACTCTAACTGCCGTTACCGTAGCAACGCTAACTCACTGGCCGTGTAAGTTGTCGAAGTTTGGATGCAAGTGAAATCCAAATCATTCAAATACATGCGTCACCGCGGTAGTTAATTTCTGTTTGATAAGCGCGGGTAAATGCGACGTTGATTACTTCGGTCACCGTTGTGCGGAGCGCCTCCGCATCGGAATGAAGTGTTTTATTCGAACCCATACGCTTCGGTACACTGGCCTTTGCCAATCGCATCCGGAATTCCGGATGCCATTGGGAAAGCCAGTGGCACACGAAATCGAATTGCGCAACATCGAAACAAGCGCATTAGGGTTAGTCCACGTAAAGAAACTCACTGCTGTTGAAGAGCACATGACACAGGTCGGATAGGCCATCTCCAGTCTTCAATTCTTCTCCTGCAACCTTTTCGTCGCTCACTTGTTTTACAAACGCGAGCGCTCGATCCAATTCGATCTGCGTTGGTGCACGCTGCAGACATCGCCAGTACATCAACACTATCTGTTCATCTCGCTCGCTTGATTCTCGCTGTACTTCTTTAGACATCGTAGCAGCGAGCGTAAGCGGCCAGTCAAAATTGGCGAGCAGCAGCGATTGAATAGGAGTCGTTGTGACATTGCGTTTAGCGATGCTCGCGTTGCCATCCGGCGCGTCGAAAGTAACAAGCATTGCGTTAGGCTTGTTGCGCTTGATCTTCGTATAAACAGATCGACGGAAACTATCGTGCTCTGAGGCTGGTCCGCCGGCCGTCCAGTCCATCTTGCCAGAACTAACGAGCATTGCATCTCGAATCTGCTCGGCTTCCAAACGGCGGCTTGGGTAATGCCACAATAAATGATTGGCTAGGTCGGTGTCATTTCCGCGTGATTCGTTAGCAGGGTTGTGGGAAGCTTGTCGGTAGGCAGTGGAGGTGACAATCATTCGGTGCAGTTGTTTGTAACTGCGACCATTGTCAATGAACCAAGTTGCCAACCAGTCCAGCAACTCGGGATGCGTAGGCGGTACACCCAAGCGTCCAAAATCACTTGCGTTTTGCACAAGCCCCGTTCCGAAATGATACTGCCAGATTCGATTGACAATCACCCGATGCGGCAAGGGATTATCGGGCGAGTTGATCCAATGAGCCAGTGCGGTTCGGCGGCCGATCGGTTTATCTTCGCCTTGCCAACTAGTCAAAGAACCAGCTCCAAAGACTTCGAACGACGCGGGGGCGATGGGCCGAGGATCTGGTGACTTGGATGGTATGACCGTCGGCGGGGGAGCATTCTCGATATTTCCCGCGGCCATGACCGTCAGAGGTCTCTTCGGTTTGAGCGAATCGAACGCCTTCAACTCCGCTTGCAAAGCATCCCATTTTTCTTTTTCGGCGCCTTTGAGTGTTTTGCTGAAATCCAGCTTGTTCCACTCTTCGAGTGTCTGCAAATGGGCGAGGTGAGCAATCTGTTCTTCGAGCCCGTCGCGTTGCGAAGTTGACTTACGCAAAAGCGGTCGAACGTCTTTAGGGAACTTTTCTATTGCTTTGTCTTCGATCGACTTTTTAATTGGATCTTCGATAGCTGCAATTTGCTTGCGAATCTCTGCGGTTTTGGATTCCCAATCAGCGAGTTGATGGTTGTAGCGAGTCAATTCCTCAGCCTCGGCAAACATGCGGTCATCGCGAGGTCGGAAGGACGCAAAGGAGGCTTGCAATCGGTAGTAGTCGCGTTGTAGGATCGGATCAAACTTGTGATCGTGACACCGCGCACAGCCGACACCTAGTCCAAAGAAAACCTCGCCAGTCACATCGGTCAAGTCGTTCAGGATGTTGGACCACTGAGTGCGAACATCGCGCTGGTTGTATTCGTAAATCCAATGTCGCAAATAGCCTGTCGCCGCCAAATAGCTGGCGTTATTGGGATCGAGCTCATCGCCCGCGATCTGTTCTAACACCATTTGGTCATAAGGCTTGTCTTGGTTCAGCGATTCGATCAACCAGTCTCGATACAGGTAAGCGTTTGATCGATACGCATCTTGATTGAATCCATCGGATTCGGCGTAGCGGACCAAGTCCAACCAGTGCCTCGCCCATTTTTCGCCATAGCGAGAATCATCAAGCAAACTGTCGACCAATTTTTCATAAGCCTGCGAATCATCGCTGCCGAGAAACGCTTCCGTTTCGGCAATCGTCGGAGGAACGCCAACGAGGTCAAAGTAAACCCTTCGCAGGAGAGTTCTCGGTTCGGCTTCTGGAGCCAAGTGCAACTCAGATGCATCTAGTTGTTTGATGATGAAGGAGTCGATCGGTGTCCGCGCCCGCGAGGCTTGAGAACTTTGCGCAAGACTTGGGATATTTGGTCGAGTAAGCGGTCGAAATGCCCAGTATTCTTTATCTTCGTCGGTTATGCCCGATCGCGGTCGCAACTCAAGTCCAGCTTCGGAGTGCTTGGGCCAGACCGCACCTCGCTCAACCCAAGTTTCAATGACTTGCTGGGCTTCGGGCGACAACTGCCCGGAGGGTGGCATCTCAAAATCTTGATAGCGGATCGCAGACACGATAAGACTGTCTGCGACGGCACCGGGGGCAACCGCCGGACCCGAATCACCGCCCGCTAACATATGGTCGAGCGAATCGAGCCGTAGACCGCCCTCTTGTTTTTCACTGCCATGACATTTGATGCAGCTTTGCGCGAGCAACGGTCGAACTTCGTTCTCGAAAAACAACTCTTGCGCCACTAACGTTTTAGCTACGGAGTCGTCACCTTGAGCATTCAATGCCTGAGTGAACTGGAGCAAGGAAGTAAGCAGCACTACGCTAAGCAACAACCGACTTTTTGAATCTTCCGTCATTCGAATAGGGTTCGCAGTTGGAGTGGGCTATTTTAGGGCGGGATTGGATGGACACCTTATCTTAAAGGAAACCGTTCGTTTGGTCAATTTTCCTCCCGGTGACTGGTGTAGCTGGTTTCGTGAGAAACCGGGGCGCACCGGCGACCTTTGGAAATGCATCCGGTTTCTCACGAAACCAGCTACTTTTGCTCGCCAATTGCTTCACCGCGCACCCAGCCCCAGCAGACGCACGAATTGTGTTTTTATAGCGGTGGCAGGTGTCCTTCGACCGGTTAAACTGGTTGCTCCCTGGCGAAGCGTGCGAATCCCTTGAAGTTGGAGTCAACGTGCAGGAACCAAATTTTCCCGGAAAAAGTGTGACCGGCACGGGATCGCCCGGCGGTGGTATACCTGACAACGGAATGACAGAAGCCAGCTCCGTTGAAGTTAAGAAATCGTATTTTCGTTGCGCATGCGGAAGCGATGTGTATTTGACGGGAATTAGAGGCATTTGTCACGAGTGTGGTCGAGCGATCTCATTAGCTGCGTTCGATGCTTCGCAAACCATGTCGTTTCTAAGTACTGGGGAAAACAATGATAGCGGAGTATCTCTGCAACCCGGAGCGGATCGATCTGGTGAGCGTCTTGGTCACTTTCGATTAGTCTCTCTGCTTGGACAAGGGGGCATGGGGGTTGTGTACCGGGCGCTCGATGAATCTCTTCAGCGTTACGTTGCGGTTAAAGTCATGCGATGCACTGGCGCTGACGGCAGCTCGGCGGCCCGCGTAACACGCTTGCTCGATGAGGCGGTCGCTCAAGCTCGTCTGAATCATCCGCACGTCGTGACGATCTATTACGTTGGCCGCGATTCAACCGATCCTTTCTTTGCAATGGAGCTCTTGCCCGGCCCGACGCTCGACAAGCTCCTGCTCGAGGGACCACTGCCCTATTCGCAAGTCATCCGCTATGCGCTTCAAGTCACGTCTGCGCTCGCTCAGGCGACACGTTTGAATCTAGTGCATGGCGACATCAAGCCTAGCAACTTGATCATCGCAGCCGACGACACAGTCAAGCTTGGCGATTTCGGTTTAGCCTACACCGATCAAAAAGTGTCGTCTGGGATCAGTGGAACGCTGAGCTACATGGCACCCGAGTTGGCCGATGGTCACGTGCCGACGGCGCAGAGCGATATGTATGCACTTGGCATCACGTTGTTCGAGTTGACATTCGGTCGGCGGCCCTATTCACTTTCCGGACAGACTTTGCCAGACCAACTTCGCAGCCATCGATCAGCAGAAGTAGAGTTCCCGGAAAAATGGCCGGCCGAGATTCCTGAGCGGTGGCGCGAAGTGCTCGAACGCTTGCTTGCCAAAGAACCTGAAGAACGGTATTCGAGTTACGAATCGCTGGACGCCTCGCTACATGCGATTGCACCAGTTGGCGTAACCAAAGCTGGACGTTTGAATCGAGCTCTCGCGCTCGTGGTTGATTTGTTCTTGCAGGCGTTACTCATTGCTACTCTCGCGCTGCCCGGCATAATCGTCTCAACGTTTTCGGCCAGTGATTTGACAAACGAGTACTTTTATCTCAACGGTTTACGCCTGTTCAGCTTCCTTGCATTACTTGTTCCTGCCACCATGGCATGGACTGAGTGGAAAGGCTGGAAGACGCCCGGGCGCTACTTGTTTCAATTGCGAGTTGTCGATGTTCACGGCTTGCCATTGACTCGCCGGAAACGCTTACTGCGCAGCTTGATTCGAAATGCTCCGGGGTGGTTAATCGCATTTTCAATTCTTGCTCTTGCTTTTGACTTGGGATCAATCAGTACTTTTATCGGCCCCGTGGATGAGATCCTGTTGATCATCAATGCCATTCCCATTCTTGGACCGGCGCGTCGCGCCCTGCATGATCGCTTTTTTGGAAGTCACGTGGTGCTGGATACGACCAAATGACAGTCCACCTCTAATTCGAAGGAAGGAATCAAAGAGCACAAAGTTACACTTCGCACGCGCGAATCATCGCATCTACACTTACCACTAGCCGTTCGAAGGCATAATTCGGATGAACAACTGCGATGAGGTAATTCACGTTGGAAACTTAGGTCGTCCGCTTATGTAAAGTGGACTATTTATTCAACTGTAAGATGGCGGGTGAGCTTTGTTTTAATTTTAATCGAGGCAGATTTCTTGGGTCTTTGATTTTATCGGTTTGGTCATTTTCCGAAATAATCCACTCGCCTGAAAAGTCGGCTGGCTCTCTTCCCCGACTAAAGCTGACCGTCGCAACACCCTTGTCATCTGTGACTCCTCGTGCGTTGGTATGCGCGAATGGTCCCTTGGTCAATCGTCTAATCAAACGATTTGCCAGAGGTTGTCCATTGGTGTCGACAACCAAAACCTCTGCCAACTGTTGTTTGACGAATTTGAATGGCGGCAGTTCGATTAGCTCCTCGTTCGGCGCAACCGTCATCCGCAGACTTTGGGGATAGTCATATTCAACCATTATCGCTGGCGATTTTGTTGCATCGACGACTTGAATAGAAATGTCTCCTGGAAGAACGTAAGCCTCGAATTCTCCATTGGCATCTGATACGAAAGCATGAGAAATTCTCTCACGGCCAGCGTTGCGGTAACCGAAGTCAACTGCGACGCGACAATCTGCTATCGGTTCACTGGTGTCGTCTGTAATTAAGATGCCTTTGATTTTGACCGCCTCGGCAGTTTCTAAACCTACGAATAACTCTTCGCCAGGAAGTACTTTTTGAGGCGCAGGAAGTCTTAGTTGCTTTGGGCAATTGGCATCCCACCGAAAGAAAACGGAGACGTTACCTGCACCAACATTTTTTGCTTCGAACGAGCCGTCGGCCGCGACTGTGCACTCGACTGAAGTGGTGGGGCCATCGGCATCACTAAACGGGTCATCTGAATTTGCATTAGGATTAGGACTTTTTGTATTTACTCGAACCTTCCCGTCAGACAATGGACTGAGATCCGCCGCATCTATTTTTCCGCGGACATTAGCGACGGGTGCAAGTCGAATTGTGAATTGATCGCGATTGAAATTCCCTCGCTGATCTTGTTCAGCTAACTCCCCGGACTTCACTTTGACGGAACCTAGAAAGTCCTTTTTCAGTCCTTTAAGTGTCGCTATGCCCGATTCGTTGGTTGTGACGCTTAGTAGCTTCGCAACGCCAGCCGGAACTATGCCAGTCAGTCCAGTACTTATATCAGAGTAGAAGACGCCATTAGGAACTTCATAGAAGTACGGCGTTAACTTCGCCCCACTGCATGGAGAACCATCCGCCTCCAACACTTCTATGTCTATCGACTGACTCTCTTCCAAAGAAACAACGCAGTCAGGTGTCATCCCGCCGCCCACTAACGGCTGGACTGCCTTCACGTTGTAACCTGGCAAGTACACCCACAGAAAACGGGTCCAAGCCTTGTCTTGCTCCGCTACTGAAATTTGAAATCTTCCATCCGCTTCGCTCGTCGTTAAGGTCTGACTGCCGAGGAAATTCGCCCAAAAAACGGATGCTCCTGTCAGCGGCTTGCCCGCTTCATCCACCACTTTACCCACCAACTCGGTTGTTTTCTTTTCTTGAGCCGAATCTTCTGGTCGCACGTCCGCCTGCGCATTTTTGGTTGCGATGCCTGTCGCTGGTTGCTGAGCAATCGCAATCGCTTTGCTCGGCAGATTTAGCAGTGTGAGGCACGCAACCAAGACCGCCCTGAGCAAGCACAGGGTTACCGAGGAACTTGTCGAGCTCCTTAATTCGGGTTTGTTGCAGAAGCATCTGAATCGCATCATCGTGTCACCTCCAGTAGCAGCCGTGGACAGTAAAGTTTTTTGAGAACGCTGTATTTCAAACTTCAGCAGTGCGTTTCCTAAATTCACTCGATCAGAGTGGCTTGGGGCCGCGAGGGCATCACAGCACATCTCCCGTTGACGGTCGGCGATAGGGGATGAGCATTAGCACTACTTGCGGTGCCGCCCAAATCAGCGTCATCGGGAGAAGGGACTGGAGTACTGCGGCGCCAAGCCAATCTGAGACCAGATGCAGAGTACTAAATATCATCGTTCCGCTCTTCCATATCGTCTAGCAAAGCTCTCATTTCTGCAATCTCGTTTGGGGTCGCTCGCTTGAGAGCCAAAGCTTGCATGGCGAGAGCCGTCGACGAGCCCTCGAAGACCTTCTCAACCATATCTCTCAACATTTTGGTTCCCGTTCGTTTGCGAGTGCAGGCAGCTTGAAAGAGTTGCGGTCGAACGGAGTCGTCGCGCTTCACTAGTTCCTTTTCAAGCATGATGCTCAGCATCTTTACAGTGGTCGAGTAATTCGTCTGCCGCTGAACACCGACCAAGTCATGGATCTGCCTAGCGGTCGCTTGGCCTCGCTCCCAAAGAATATTCAAAATCGCCAACTCCACTTCAGTTGGCTGCGGCGAAGTCTGTCTTGCCATAGAAATTTCCCGATTGCACAAAGCACTTGCATGCAAATAGCGAATTCAATCGCCATTTATAGCGAATTCGCTCGCCATGTACAAGCGAATTTTAGTACTTCAGTGCAGAGTGGAGCCGGTGATACCGATCGCCAGCGGTTGCGCTACTTGTGCGGAGAGCAAAAGGCGACCGTGATGGGCTGAGGTATTAGCTAAGCCATAGTTTTAAAGAAAAGAGGGAAACGATCCCCTCACCCCCAGCCCCTCTCCCCTGAGTACAGGGGCGAGGGGAGACGCGGGATTAATGTTTGCTAGATCGAATTCGTATCTTCACCCGCCGAGAATGGCCGCCTTGGCGATCCGGCAGGCGGCTAAGAAGTCTGGCACGTCGAGCGTTTCTTTGTTCGTGTGTACATCCCGCTGGCCGCAGCCCAATGTGACTGCAGGGATGCCATGCTTGAACAACCAATTCGCATCGACGCCACCGTCGGTTACTGCAAACACAGGTTCCTCACCCGTCGAGACTCGAACGGTCGCGGCAGCGCGCTGAACCGGCTCCGAGTCTTCTTCCAAACGAAAGGACTCGTAATCAACGCGCTGTACAACTTCAGCTCGTACAGCAACTCCAGCTGCTGTGGTGACTTGAGTGGCTGCTTTTATAAACGCGTCCTTAATAGCGTTGGAAATCGTGGTTCGAAAGGCACTCTCATGACTCCGCGCTTCGACATCGATTTCAACATAGTCAGTGACCACGTTGGTCGCATTGCCACCACGGATGATACCCACGTTGCTCGTCCCTTTCGACGCAAGCTTGGCACCGGGAAGTTTCTTCTTGACTAAACCCAACCAACCGTCTTTGTGTAACGAAGCGATGGCCAGACTAGCCGCGGTAATGGCATTGGCGCCGTCTTGCGGAGAGAGACCCGCGTGCGAAGGGACGCCGTAAAGTTTGATCTTTAGTTTCTCGCCGCCTGTTGCACCAATGGTTAACTTGCGTGGGTTGCCGCCGTCAAAGTTCAATGCAAACGCCGGCTTTCCAAGTTTGCTAACGACCAGATTGCGACTACCTTGCAATCCGATCTCTTCTTGGACGAAGAAGCACAGGGTCAACGGCGCATATTCCTGCTTGCTCTCGAGCACTTCCATTAAACCGACGAGTATCGCTGCCACTCCAGCTCGATCATCACCACCCAGGCCCGTCGCGGGATCAGTCGATTTGATTACGTCACCGACTCGTTTCGGTTTGCAGCCCAAGCAAATCGGCACCGCATCCATGTGCGCCGACAACATCAAACGCGGCCCCTTTTTTGTTCCTGGAAATTTCACGATTAAATTGCCGATTGCCCCTGGACGCAGCGTGCGTTTGTGAGCGGTATCGAAACTGATCGCATCTTCGGAAATGCCAAGCGACTTCAATCGATCAACGATAACCGCTGCGATCTCTGTCTCTTCGCAGCTTGGACCACTGACGGCCATCAACTGCATGACCAAGTCGATGGCTCGTTTTTCGTTGATCTTCGACATCAATTCACTTTCAACTGATTAACATTTAGAGAATGAATACGTGTTCCGCTGTTCCGGGTTCTCACGAAACCAACATCCGCCAACTTAGATCTATGCGCTAATTACTCGCGCAGCCGATCCAGTGAGCCGTCGGCGCTAGCCGCGGGTGACCGAAGCGGTAATCAATCATAACAACCAGTCCTAATTTAAGCGCGCACTCAACAAAAAGAAACTAAGCATTGGATAGGCATCATGTAATTTGAACCGCCCGACTTCGAAACCCGCGGCTAGCGCCGTCGGCTCACAACCCCTTCGTCGACGAACGCAGCAGAAACGTTTTTCGGGTATCAGTTACGCAACGTACTTTTTATCCAAGCGCGCTACCCGAAAAACAAGCTTTACATCTTACTCTGTCACATC
>JANODD010000338.1:0-36119 GCA_031412515.1 Planctomycetia bacterium
CAACTGAGCATATCGATCGCAATGCCAATCAAACAAGTTGGCTTGAAGACTGGGCCACTTCGTTAGCCCAGTTATCCGGCAAGTAGTGGCGTATGCTTCCAGCTTGCGTGTATACAAATGTTCGCAAGCTGGAAGCTGGTATGGCGAAAAGTCCTAGATGAATACCGTAGCGGAAGCCGTCAAGGCTTTCGGAGGTTGAATTAGCGAGGGCAAAGTCGCATGAACGAAATGCTTGACGCATTCCGCTACCGACTTTTCGCCATACCAGCTGGAACCATACGCCACCTCCACTGCTTGTGAACGTCAACAGGCGGCCAAACAGTAGATTCAATAAGTCAGCCGCGGTCAAACGAGTCACCTTTAAAATACTCATCGACAACGCGATTCAGTATCGCTTCTTCAGCGCGCCTAGCCTCTGGAGTGCATTTGCGTTGGTATTCTTCGGAATGAACCATCTGCTGAAGCAATTCATCAGCCCATTGACGACGTTGCAAATCGCTGAGAAAGCGATTGCGTTTGGCTTCTTCAAGTTCTACTTGTTTTTGGAATGCTTCAAAGTCACCCATTCGTTCGTAACTCCAGAAGATGCCTGACGCGATCCAATCGCCGCATATTCTCAGGCAAAGCGAGTTGACACGCCAAAAGGTCTTCAGTGGAGAGGCATCGTACTTGGATCCCATCGTTCGTGGCAATGTTCACCGAATTCGCGTCGGCCTTAGCAAAGCTGGGAATGCCGGGGACTGACAAGAATACGTCAAGCGGCGCTTGGGGGGTAAGCAGGCAGAACACTGCTTGCCCGCTAAGCCATCCGGCTGGCTTTTGGCTGGTAAGTGTCCACTCAGCATCGACTCTTCCCCACTCAGCGTGTAGTGCTGAAAGTGCGCCTTCACAGCGTGTCAAATTGTCGCCAGTCGTATCAACTAAAACATCGATGTCTTGGGTGGTGACTGGTTTATGTCGCAGGAAGTAATTCAAGCCGCCGATCAATAAATACCGAACAGAATGCTCGTTCAAGACGCGAAAGACCGTTTGATAATCGAAATTCAGAGTCACTTGACGGCACCTTTCAAACTTTCCTCCCGACAGGCTTGCAGGGCAAACCAAAAAATCAGGGTTTTGCGAGCATCTGTTATGCTCCCTCTAATGTAATATAATGCAAGGTAAGGCAATTCGTACCGGGGATTTTGCTTGACAGTTGTGCCACCACCTCCCGTCCCACCTAGACTCCCTCCCTCCCACCTGCCATGTTCAGCCAACTGCATTTGTTGTTTGCACTCCGCAAGTTTATAAAAGCAGTGGTGCTGTTATTTCGCTCTACACATCCAGTCACTTAGTCTTTCTATGCCTACACGAATCGCTTTACTTCTTGTTCTTGCAATATCCGCTTTCACAATCGCGGATGACGGCAAATCACCTCAGCCGCCAAGTGCTGACGAAACCTTGCGAGCGCGCGGCGAACAGATCTACAAATCGATGTGTGCAAGCTGTCACGGCGACAAGGGACAAGGCGTCGCAGATAAGTATGCCGATCCGTTGGTAGGCGACGACTCCGTGGGCCAATTGACGCGAACGATCAGCGACACGATGCCTGAGGAGGAACCCGAGAAATGCGTCGGTCCGGACGCGGAAGCTGTTGCCGCTTTTGTGTACTACGCTTTCTACAGTGAAGAAGCTCAGATCCGAAACCGGCCTCCGCGCGTGAGCTTGGCTCGGCTAACCGGGGATCAACTGCGACAGAGCATTGCCGATCTCTATGCCAGGTTCGAGGGACTTCCCAACCCAAGTGATGAACGCGGTATTCGAGCCATTTACTTTGATGGCGATCGCTGGAAGAACGAAAACAAGAAGATCGAACGCGTCGACCCAACGATCAACTTTGATTTCGGCCACGAAAGTCCAGGCGAAGGAATTGGAAAAGAGTCATTTTACATTTACTGGGAAGGCGGTATCAAAGCAGACGTCACGGGTCGTTACGAAATCGTTGTCCGCAGTACGTGTTCATTCGTTTTCCAATTCGGCAAGATCGGTCGCGACTTCATCGACAATCACGTTCAATCTGGCGAGAAGACCGAGTTTCGCAAGTCCGTGACTTTGACCGCGGGCCGCGTTTATCCGTTCAAGATCGACTTCATTCAACGCAAGCGCAAAACAGAATTGCCGCCAGCGAAAATTTCGTTGGCTTGGGTACCGCCAAACGGAATTGAAGCCATCATCCCGACTCGTAATCTGGTAACCGAAAAACCGCCTGCAACCTATTCATTACAAACAACTCTGCCAGCCGACGATCGCAGCTATGGCTTTGAACGCGGCATTGCAATCAACCGCCAGTGGGATGAATCCACCACCGCTGCGGCTCTTGAATTCGCACAAGTTGTCATCGATGAATTGTGGCCGCGTTATCGTCGTGATCATAAAAAAGATGCCAACGAAAATCGCGAGATCCTTCGCAGCTTTCTCGCTCGGATCGTCGAGACCGCTTTCCGTGGTTCGCTGACCGACGAACAGCGAGTGACTTATATCAATCATCAAGTTGACGCGACTGAAGATGACGCTGAAGCGATCAAGCGAACTGTTTTGGTCGCGCTCAAATCTCCGTGGTTCTTGTATCCGACAGCCAACACAAATGCGACTCGCTCACAGCGAACGGCCAATCAATTGTCTTTGATCATGTTTGATTCGTTGCCTGTCGATGATCAACTGATCAAGGCCTCGCGCGACGGAAAGATGGAAAACGAAGAACAGGTTCGCGGCTATGCTCGCGACAAAGTGAATGACTATCGAGTTCGTGCAAAGACGCGTAAGTTTCTTTACGAGTGGTTGAATTTAGGGCATTTCAATGAGATCACTAAAAGTGCTGTGGATTTCCCCGGCTTCGACGCGGCCCTTGTGAGCGATTTGCGCTCATCGCTCGATGCGTTTTTGGATGAAGTCGTGTGGAGCAAGGAAAGTGATTATCGCGATTTTTTCCGCGCTGATTGGGCGTTTACGTCCGACCGCATCGCTGCTTTTTATGGTGACGCTTGGAAACCGGCGAGTGCAGAGGTCAGTGAAAACAAACTCGGTGAAAACGCGCTGCAGCGAACGGCAAGCGCTCCCGGCCATCGCTTCGGTTTGCTAACTCATCCGTACTTGATGAGCGGCTTGGCCTATCATGACTCCACTTCGCCGATTCACCGCGGAGTTTTCCTGATTCGTTACATGCTGGGACGTAATTTGCGCCCACCCGCCGAGGCATTTTCTCCACTTAGCCCAGACCTGCATCCCGACCTGACAACTCGGGAGCGAGTGGAATTGCAAACCAGCCCTGAAAGCTGCCAAGTGTGTCACTCGAAAATCAACGGCCTTGGATTTGCACTGGAAAACTACGACGCTGTGGGCCGATATCGAGAAATGGATCGGAACAAAGCCATCAACTCAACAGGATTGTACGACCCTCGGACGGGTGGTAAAGTCGAATTTGCTGGAGCGGCACAATTAGCCGACTATTTGATTTCGAGCGAGGATTCTCAGCGAGCATTCGTCAGTCGAGCGTTTCGGCACTTCGTCAAACAGCCCGCAGCGGCTTATGGACCTGATACAATGGATCGCCTGATGAAGAATTTTCGAGATTCAAATTTTAACATTCAGCAATTGGTAGTTGAGATTTCTGTGGTTGCTTCGCTAGAATAAGTTACTAGCAATCGCCGCAGCTTTACCCCTCCAGCCCAAATCCCGCCCGGCCTCACACCTACCTGCCTGCCCTACGACATTTACAACGTCGAAAAATATAAAAGGAACCCGTAATGCAGACTCTCAACACAAGACGCGAGTTCTTAAAACGCGTTGGTATAAGCGCGGCTGCCGCTAATCTCATGTTGAACTTGCCAAGTTTGAGCGTTGCTTCGACTAAAAAGAGTGTACGTAAGCAGCGTTTGGTTTTTGTCTTCAGTCCAAACGGCGTTATTCCGGATCACTTCTGGCCTGACCAACAAGGCCCTGAGTTTAAGCTCAAAAGAATTCTTCAGCCGCTCGCATCACTTAAGTCGCAGGTCCTGACGATCAACGGCGTGTGCAATCGAATTAAGGGCGATGGCGATGGTCACATGCGTGGCATCGGTTGTTTGTTGACCGGAATTGAGTTGTTTCCTGGCGACGTTCAAGGCGGCTCGGACACACCGGCGGGTTGGTCGATGGGCATTTCGGTTGACCAATTTCTAAAGAACAAGCTGCAAGCCAACCCGTTTACCCAAACTCGGTTTGGTTCGATTGAAATGGGGGTTATGGTTCCTGACCGTGCCGACACTTGGACTCGGATGTGTTATGCAGGTCCCAATCAACCGGTTGCTCCGATCGACAACCCTTATCAGATGTTTGATAAGCTCTATGGTCAAACAAAAAACCGCGAGTTGCTCGCTAGCGTGCTCGATGATTTGACCGCCGACTTCCGCAAAGTCGAACAGATGATCAGTGCTGAAGATCGTCACATGTTGGAAAATCATGTAACCATGGTTCGCGAGTTGGAAGTGGAATTGCAGACTGAGTTGCAGCAGCAGAGCAAACGAGCGGATGTTGGCCACGCAGTCCCTGAGCTAAAACCAAACATTGCCGAAGAGAACGACAACATTCCAACCATCACGCGCATGCAGTTGGACATGCTCGTAAATAGTTTCGTTGCCGACTTTGCGCGGATTGGATCATTCCAAATTACAAACAGTGTCGGGCAGCCCAAGATGCGATGGTTGGGGATTGATGAAGGCCACCATGAATTGTCCCATGAACCGGACAGCAATGAAAAGGCTTACGAGCAACTGATCAAGATCAATACTTGGTATTGTGAGCAAGTCGCTTACTTGGCCAAGCGTCTTGCGGAAACGCCTGAACCTGGTGGCGAAGGCTCTTTACTGGATAACACCACTATCGTTTGGACCAATGAACTGGGCAAAGGCAACTCGCACACCCGCGACAACATTCCCTTCGTCTTGGTCGGTGGTGGCTTAGGATTTAAAACAGGGCGGGCCGTGCATTACGACAAAGTGCCGCACAATCGCTTGCTGATGAGTTTCTGCTCCGCGATGGGGCATCCAGTGAATTCCTTCGGCAACCCAGACTTCTGTAGCGCTGGAGAATTGACCGGCTTAAAGTGGTGGTCTTAGAGTTCTGTTGCTAGGTTCTCGTGTTGGGTCTGTTGTAGCTGGTTTTGTTAAAAACCGGCTGCACCAGATGCGACTCATTCTTCACCGACTCATTCTTCACTTTAAGTTCGCAGGCGAAACCGTACGCCGACACGAACTGTCTCGCATCCGGTTTCTCACGAAACCAGCCACCTTACTGTTAACTAGCTTCCTTTAAAATTCCCATTTTCGTCATAGCGCACGTACGCAAACCAGACAAACACCACGATGCATAGCGGGAACATAAATAGAAAGACTTGGTCGAAATACGAAAGCACGGAGCTACCAACGAAAAATACGATCCACAACCACCAAGTATTGCTTAGCAGTGCCTTAAATCGCCCCATATCGAATCCCTTTGGATTGCCTTGCAACAAATCTGAATGAATGGCAACATACGCTTATTCGTCAGTCTCGAAAAGGTCCAGCAATCGAAGGATGTTCTCATGAGTCAACGCTTCCGCTCTTCGTCATTCATTGGCTTCTCCGCTGTATTGAGCCTCTTCGTTGCAAGTGCCACCGCCCAAGAGCTTCAGGTGTTCAGTTTCGGAAACTCCGGTCAACAACCGCCGGTCACGATTTTCCATTCGGTTGCAATCCACCGCTAGTCCCTGTGCCAGCAATCGTGTGCAGCGTACCTCGCGCTTCTTCATTTCCCTGTCGGGCAATGTGCACTAACTTTGTCACATGGTCGCAAACGGCCATCACCGCATGTTCCGTTTTCTTACGAGCACCTTGAAGACTGTTTAGGATGCGTCCAGAGATCTCCCGTGCTGCTTCTGCGAGATGATCAACCGAGTGAACGTTTACAGCCATCGTGCTTACGTCGCCACCAATTGTCGTGCAATCCTCTTTTTCAGTTGCACTTTCGACATTGGCCGTGCAGAGGGTTGAAGCACCTTGGCTGTGCACTGAAATGAGTGTGCCGTCATCAACCAAGACGGCCGCGCAGCGACGTGCCTCGTCATCGGTACATCGCACCAATCGCAGCAACAGCGAGGCTCGAGCCCGTATTGCATTCCACGACGTTTTTTTTGATTCGATCTTCATATTATTGCAAGCTTGCCGGTTGGCGCCATGTGGGACCTAAAACGTAACCGTACTTGCAGTCAATTTTTGCACAGCTGCGACAAGTAGAGCCGCCTTGAACGGTTTGACAATCCAACCCGAAGCACCAGCCTTCTTCGCACGTTGGATCAAATCCCTAGATCCTTCAGTGGTCAGCATAAGAATCGGCAAGGCCAAGTGTTCATCGCAGTCCTTAATAGCTTCGACCAATTCGATGCCGTTCATGTTGGGCATGTTCACGTCGCAAATAACGCAATCGATGCCCCCTTTTTGAATGCGAGCAACGCCTTCGAGACCATCGCAAGCGTGTTCGACTTCGAACCCACTCTGAGCCAACGCGGCACCAACTTGTTGCCTCACGGTTGCGGAATCATCGACGATTAAAACTGTTGTGCTCATGGATTCTATCCCCCTAATTTCAGTTGATAACAAAGAAGTTCTCTAGAACAGATCTAGACTGCCTTCTACTGCCTCCGCTGTAGCACTCAACCAAGTCGCTCAGGGCGGTTCCGAAATTCTCAAGACGAATCTCTGAATTGGCTAACATGGTTTCACGTCGACGCCAATATCATCAGTCAGCTTTCGCCCATAGGACAAAGCCAATATGGCGAGTCTATGCCACATATCCCAAGCCCCATTGGTGTATCTGCACGATGATTCAATATCTCGGGCTTAGAAAATGCCCGATGAACCGTAGCATACAAAAGCGATTTTTCTAAACCTACGTTTAGATAATGCGCATTCTCGACCAGCAAGATCGCCAGTATCTGTTGCAACTGTCATCTGCATTCGAATCGTTATAACCGGCACTACCACCGCAGCCACATATCCCCTGCGGATTGGCAGTCGCAGTTATTTTGCCTTCGAATTCTCATCGGATTTTTGACGCTCGTTTGGATCACCGAACTGCAGGACGGTGGGGGCATCCGAGCCGCTACCATCTCGCAACTTCGCGTACATTGTCAGTTGACTGCGCAACATGTCATCCAAAAACTGCGACTGGGCCACGATGGTTGAAAGTCGACTGGCCAATTTGCTTTGTGACTCCATAAAAACACGCTGTTTGGAAAGAGCCGTTCGCATTTCTCGTTCCGCGGTACTAATGGAAAGTTTCAATCGCTCGGCCTCGCGCTGAGACGCCTTCGAGTAGATCTGTAGTCGATCTTGAAGCGGATCCAAAACCTTCTTATCAAGCGGCAACATTAGATCAGGCAAGTCCTCGGCGCCCGCAAAAATCCTCCAACGAAGAGCCGTTTGTCGCGATGGCATAGCCTGTACCTGGATCACTAGGTGAACCTTGGGACTCTCAGCATCCGAGTTTGAAATCAGCCAAGTAGTTACTTGTCGGTCTGAAATATCTTGCGGTTCGGCAGGAGTTAATGCAAATTCATCATCGACAGACAAGATAATCTGCCAAACAGGTTGCCGCGGCCGGACCTTTATCTTCGCGGCTAACTTATGGGCCTGAACCATCGGAGAGGTGTGAAGCACTAAAGGTTCTGAAACCGTACTCTGGGGATGGGAATCCGGTACATTCAAGTCCGTCTCGACCTCGTTATTCGCCGATTTGGTCAGCACTTCTAGTTCGTGCATGACGTCGCGATCCTTGAGTTCAGATGCATCTTTGGTTGGCGTCGAGCTTACACGAGCAACTTCTGTTTCATTACTAGGCAATTTACTGGTAGTGCTGTTTTCCTCTGGCGCGAGTGGCCCTGTACCTGCCGGATCTTTTTCTTTTAAACCGGAGATCACTGTACTTGATAGGTTTGGCAGGGCTATTTTAGGCAAATCCAAAGTCGGCGTCTCGATTGTTTCTAGTTGAGGCATAACTGGCAAAGTTGCGAGCGCCTGCTCATCCTCTAGTTCAGAGCTGTCGTCGATCTTAGCATTGCCATTTGGAAGCTCTTGTGTTTCTGTCGCAATCACTACGGACCTGGACGGTTCCGCATTGCCCTTTTTTGAGCTCAACAAAAAATAAGCACCGGTAATGAAAACTACAGAGGCGATAGATGCTGTCACAAACTTATGTTGCTTTATCATCGCGACGACTTGATCCATGAAGCTCCGTTTGGATCGCCTCGTCTTAATTTGCGATCGGATAGGCTTCGGAGCAAATGTTGCATCGGCGGATTCGACTTGCGAGATCTCAGGCACGGAACTGGACTGGAGCTTGATTGAATCTTCTTTAAGTCCAACACATCGGCCGGTCAGTTTGCGAAGTTCGCTCTCCACGTCACTCTGCAAAGTTGCAGAATTGAAGCTCAAGACTTTGCCTTCTGCCCAACTCAGGAGTTCCTGTAAGCGCTCAGCGGGCGAGTACTTCTGCCAGTCGCTGGGAAACACCAACTCGCCCGCGTCGTTGACTTCGAGCCGCTGCCAATTGAGCACGGCATCTTCTTCATCCAAGTGCTGTTTATCAGCGAAACGCGTTCGAATTTGCCATGCCCAATCCAGGCATACTTCACGTGGCGGAATTCCTAATTCATCAAGCCAGATTGCAGCCGAAGCCATATCTGATCCTTGCGTCAAAGAAAATCATTTTTTGATTAATATTTCCAAGCTGTGATTGTATCCAGATTTTATCGACCTGTTTTACGGTTTCTTTCCCAAATCCAATTGTGCCTCCAGCCCTGACTTTACACCGAGTCTTGCCGCTACGTTAGAATCTGACGGTGGTGCAACACGACGACGAACACAGACAAACATCAAAGCTTTTTAAACTCGGCGAAATCATGAACCGTATACTTCAAATTTGCGCACTTCTATTACTGTTGGGTAACGTAGGTTGCGAAAGTCGCGAAACGAAACCAGCACCGCAAAATTCAGCGGACTCTACCAAAGAGAAACCTTCCACAGACAAAGTTGTGTTGATGCTGAATTGGCTTCCCGAAGCGGAGCACGGTGGTTTCTATGCGGCTAAAGTGCATAGGATTTTCGAACGCTATGGACTTGAAGTTGAGATACGACCCGGCGGTCCAAATGCTCCAGTCGTCCAAGAACTGGTGACCGGCCGCGTGCAGTTTGGAGTTGCAAACGCTTCCGACGCGCTACTTTACCGACAGCAGGATGCGAAAGTTGTCGCGTTGCTGGCACCGATTCGCAACTCACCAAGATGCATTCTTGTGCGCGAGGACTCAGGTGTCACCAGTTTGTCCGGACTCAAGGGAATGACGCTTCAAGCCAACCAAGGCCGGCCATTCTTAGACTTTATGAAGTCCAAGAAATTGCTTGAAGGCGTTCAAGTAGTTCCTTACGGTGGCTCGGTGGCAAAATTGGTTTCGGACAAAAACACCGCCGTTCAAGGCTATTCGTTTAGCGAACCGTATATGGCCAAACAGCAAGGTGCATCAGTTAAAGTCCTAATGTTGTCGGACATAGGTTACAACCCGTATGCAAGTTGTCTCGTTTGTACCGAAGAGTACTTGCGTGCTAACCCAGACATTGCCAGTCGCATGACGGCCGCTAGCCGGGAAGGTTGGCAGCAGTACTTTAAGTCCCCAAAGGAAACCAACGCAGAAATTTTGGCTAACAACAAAGAAGGAATGACTGCTGAAGCACTCGCCTATGGAGTAGACATACTCAGACCACTTTGTTTGCCTGAAGGCGTTCCAGCCAGTGAACTTGGAGCGATGACTTTAGAGCGCTGGGAAGAGCTGGTCGGGCAGTTTGTCGAACTTGGGTTGGTCGACCCCGGCAAGGTAAAAGCCAATGACGTATTCAAAATTATCACGCCAAAATGAGCTTTCGATCAATGAAATTTCGGAAAAAAAACGTCGCCTTGCGAAAATCTAATGAACTGTTTTTATGGCGTTCTATTTCCCGTTAATTGCTGTTAGGGTGGTTTACTTGGCAACTTCGACGGCATGGAGAGCCAGTACGGGCGGCAAAGTTTTCCCATCCGTCCTAATTTAATTCACCATAGCTAGCTTGCATGCTCTCGATTAGGCGTTAAACTTTTGCCAGTTTACCTAAACACCTTTTTGTGGAGACTACTATGCGATCTGTATTGGCTTTCGGGCTCGTTGCCCTTCTCAGTGTCATCTTTGCACCGACTAGCGAAGCTGGCTTGTTTGGATGCAAGAAGGCAAAGAACAGTTGCTGCGAACCAGCACCAACATGCTGCGAACCAGCACCAACCTGCTGCGCTCCGGCACCAGCGCCTGTTTGCTGCCCAGCTCCAGCTCCAGTTTGCTGTCCAGCTCCAGCACCAGTTTGCTGTCCAGCTCCAGCCCCAGCTTGTTGCCCAGCTCCAGCACCAGTCTGCTGCGAGCCAGCACCAACTTGCTGTGCACCAGCAAAGAAGAAATGTGGCCTGTTCTCACGTATGGGCAGCCGCAAAGCAGCTAGCAGCGCTTGCTGCAACTAAGCAAATCGCCTGAATTTAATTCTGGCTTTTCCAAAGCGAGTGTCCGTTGGATGCTCGCTTTTTTGTTTTGATAAGCCTGTCAGATCTTTTCAACCGCTTTCTGGAGTGTTTGTCGATCGATATAAAGTTCGTCAGCAAGCTCTTGCAAAAACAGTTCTAAGAATGCGACCCGCTTTCCCGCCATACCCTTACCAGTCACGGTTTGCAGTAACTGTGGCAAGCGCAATAGTTTAACGAACAGATGATCCACTGAGCTTACCGAATCATCCGCTGGCCGATTAACTGGAAACGGCTCTTCGGCATCGACAAACTGTGTTCCCATCGACCCGCCGGTCATCAAGCACCGCGCTAGTCCGAGAGCACCTAGCGCTTCTAACCGGTCAGCGTCTTGAACCACTTTGGCTTCCAGCGTCTCTGGGTTAACTTTCGCAGAAAAACTATGAGCGATGATTGCATGTTCGATGGCTTGTATGCATAACCTGTCGTATTTTACTTCCGTTAAGAACGTCTTAGCTCGATCGGCCGCCATCCTGGATGCTTGATTGCGCTTTAGCGAATCCTTCGAAACAACGACGCAGTCATGAAGCCAAGCCGCCGGCAGAACCACATCGGCGTTTGCACCTTCAGCCTTGCCAATTTCTTCAGCCGCACGCACGACTCGACGAACATGCGCCAAGTCATGTCCAGGATCTGCAGCCTTCATCTCGGCTCTAACGAACTCGCAAAACACATGCTCCCACTGTGTTCGCCATTTCGCCCACTCTGCTTCCAAATTTTGCATATGCTTCCAGCTTGTGACTTAGTGGCGTATGCTTCCAGCTTGCGACTTCATAGTAACGCTTCCACTTGCGTTTCTATTTGCCTTTTTAGACTATGTCTCTCTAAGCCGCCACAATTCGCTGACTCTTATCCACTTTCGGAAGCCATACCGCAAGCTCGCGAATTTCTGAAAAGCCGAGCGAATCGTAGATCTTACAAGCTGGCCAGTTCGCTGTATCAACGGCTGTCGTAAAGTAATTGCCGCCTAACCCCAGACAATGATGAATCGCATATTCAACTAAGGCCCGCCCGAGTCCCAGACCACGCCGCTCCGGAATCAAGCCAACATACGCCAGTTCGAAAATTCCATGGGGATGACTATTTACCAATGCACACCCGATGGGCTTGTTTTCATCGCACAAAATAAACCATGGTAAATCGGCGTCCAAACTTCGTGACTCCAGGAAACCGCTTACCACATCTGATGGGTTACGCACGCCATCCAAATCCGGACAATCCAAAGTACCTGTGAAAGTCGCTTCAACGAGCGAGTCGATTTTGACTCTATCAAGCTGGCTGGCAGGCAAACAGCTGTAACCCTCGATAGATTTTTCTGCTGTTTGAATGATTGCTGTGTGATTGATACTGAGCAAGTCAAGCCAAAGATGTCGCACCGTCGTCACTTGGCGGAAGGGCGAATGGAGCATTACCATTCTGGACGACACATTATTAACGCCGATCAACGCCTGAATCTGCGCGATTCCCTTTTCGCTGAGTCGTCGTTGGAACTCCTGCATTACAAGGCTGGCTTGCGGTTCGGATTCACGCTTAGCTCGAAGGCCCCCGAGGGTAGCGACATTGCCGGAAAGCTGAAGGAAATACGCTGCCGCGATGCGCACTCCATTCTCAACAACTTCCAAAGGCATCAATTCCTGACTCGTTAAGAAACGAGGTTGAACGTCCGCAAGTAGCGCCGAAAAATCGGATTCGGAGAGGTCAAAGTGGATCCAGCGAAGAACTTGCCAAATGCTCTCCAAAGGTACTTCGTAGCATTCAATGCTGGTATTGTTACTAACTGTCTCACGCATGAAACTTCTTTTTTCGACGTGCAGAGGATTCAGAAAAGCTTGTTTTTAGAGACACCCGCCGGACAAACGAGTTCATTCGCCGAGTACGGCATAAGCCTTCAATTAGATTGCTATGATGCCGAATCAAGGATTTAGTTACAATAGAGATCATAGTTGAATCTTCGACAGACCGTGGACGGGGATGCGAAATGGTGAATTTAAAAAGACAACAGTGGGTCGCGTACACAATCGTGGGCCTTTCGTTTTTTAGCAGCGCGAAGGTGGCTTTCAGCCAATCGTTTTTGGACAAGCTGGAGTCGGTCGTTCGTGACAAACTGAATACACAGGTTATTGATCCAAGAACGCCTGCTGATCCCAAGCCCACTGGTGAAGAACTGCCGGCGCCAAATCGCCCAAAGTCCACTAAACCGAATCAAAACAACGGTGGTGCTAACTCCACAGCGCCGAACAGTAACCCGACGGCTATGATGCCTTCGATTCTGGAAAACAGACCGCTAGTACCTCCGCCAAAGAACTCGGAAGGGGATTTACAACTTGCGCCCAGTCAAGGTAATTCTAGCAGTTCGGAAACCGCTGAATCAGCTGGTGTTTATTTAGGTTTAGAAGTTGAGGAGTTGGTCGGTGGCGGCATCGGCGTACGAGTATCGGGTCTAAGCGATCAGTCACCTGCCTGGAAAGCTGGATTCAAAGTTGGCGATTTGCTGCAAGCTATCGATGGCCACGCGATCGCGGATATTGACGGAATGGCCGACCGATTACGCCGGGTCGTGCCAGGCAAACCAACGAAGTTTCTTGTTAAGCGTAGCGGGCGAAACACTGAATTGACTGCGGTACTCCAAAATGCAGCCCTTGCAAATCGCTTGGGTGCGACGACTGGGCAACTTGAAAGCGCTTTAAGTGGTCCCGCATACTTAGGAGTACTTGTAAGTGATCTGACACCTGCCTTTCGTTCGCAGTTCGGCTTGGCTGTTTATAGCGGCGCTGCCGTAACTAATGTCGCTCAAGGATCTCCGGCCCAGCGAGCGGGACTTCAACCCGGCGATGCAATAGTTGAAATTAATGGTGCGCCAGTTAGCCGCGGCGATGACTTGATGCGTTGGATGGCGGGCGCTCAAATAGGCCAACCCGCTGAACTGATGGTCTATCGCGGAACACAACCATCGAACGTAAGTCTAGTGTTGTCCGGTGAACCCAACAGCTCCCCGATCAACGATCGAGCGAGAATCTCATCCCGTCCGCCAGTCAACGGACCCGTTAGTGGACAAGCTCGGCCTGCCAATACACTGCAAGTCGAAGTCGAGCAGTTGCGCGCCGAACTCGAGCAGACTCAACAGCAATTGCTTCAAACTCAAAAACGACTCGACCAAGTCCTCCAGCAACTCGAGCAAAACCGCTGATCCGGTCGCCACTCTTTTTTCCGTGTACATCTCTCCCGCATGGGAGCAACTTGTGGCTCAGTGAGCCGTCGCCGATAGCCGCGGGTGAACGGAGTAGCATTCGTTCATGACTGATAGTAGATCTAGTACCAGTTCTCTTGATGGACATTGCAGGGCGTTGGGTAGGCTATCGTCGGTGCAAGTCATCCGCTTCGTTCACCCGCGGCTAGCGCCGTCGGCTCACAGCCCTTCGCAAAGCCTCAGAGCGTGCCACCCGTGCCACCCTAAAATCTAATCTGGACAAAGTACCAGGTAGTCCATTCAGTACAGTCAGTATACTACCGCAGCGCCGTCGGTCCTGTTACATGATAGTTATGACACTGCGTGCATCCGGCATTTGCCGCATTGGGCCGATGGCAAGCGCTGCACTGCTCTAAATGCATGGACTTGAACTCGCACGTTGGCAACTGCGAATCAACTACTCCTTGCACATTTTTGGTAACGAACTGAAGATTGGTTTTCGCGCCACTACCCGAATCTAATTGATGGCAGTACCTGCAATCGGCAAGCGCTGGCAACGTCAGATGCGGCGTATGGTCGAACTTAGTTATCGACCGCGCGGTTGCTGGTTTACTAACAGCCATCCAAGGTGATTGGCCTAATGCGGATGAATTGAGCACATGACACTGAGTGCACCCTCCTGGGACTTGCCGCGAGAAGTCAGTGTGGTTTTTGGATGTATCAACGTCCCTTGTACTTGCAAGCAGCGTCGCGAACTCGGACCACGCAGCCAACGTTGGATCGTTGTGACCGCGGGGCATATAACGAAGCGCCAGAGTTTCGTTATCTAAGTACCAGCCACCTTGAACAACATGGATCGCGCCGCGGAGCTTGGTCAACTTTTGCGGCCCTCCTGGCTTCGTTGGATTCAACGGCTTGATGTCGCTCCCCAGGAGTAGATCATCGTCTTGCACGCTTACCAATTGTGTGGGTGCCAAGGCTCCGCTCGGCGTTTCGCTCTCTCCGAAAACGATATCGTTCGTCCTGTCACTAAACCAAGTCTGCTGCATTTGACGAAAGACGTCCGGCGGCAACCCAGCGCAAAGGTTGTTTAGAAGTTGAGCTTCACGCGGAGATAGATCGCGAGCCACAGATTGTTTGAGTACGCTTTCCAGTCTCTTCCGCCAAGCAGCATGGCCGCCAGCGGAAATGTCCTTGATGAGTGACTGCGTCCCAACTGCGATGCTGATCGTCGCGTCGCGACCAACCGTTGCGAAGTTTGGTATCGATTTAATTTCGCCCGACAAAGGCAAGAGGTTTATGGCTTGCTCACATTCTTCGTCGGCCATCAGCAACGCTCGCATCACCAGCGGCACGGTACCATCATATCCAAACTGGGCCGTTGTCGGCCAACCGGTCAGCCCCAATCCTGCTTGCTGCGTATCGTCCGGTTTAATGCTCGGCAATTGCAAAACGACCCATCCATCGACTGAAGCTGCGTTGATCGCTTCATTGTGGCAGCGTGCGCAGGCGGTTTCGAAACTCAATGTCCGAAACACCGAACCAACACCACCTCTTTGATTGGAATCCAGGTGACATTTCGAGCATTGGAAGGATTCGTTCTTCTTTGCAAAATGCTTTTCGTGGTGAGCTTGGTGGGTGAAAGCGATTCGTCGTGATTGGGCAACGGGATAGTTATCAAATTCCGGATGGCCATTTTCGAAACTCTCGAACTGCCTGGCGTGACATGCTTGACATCGCGCATCAGTGATTGCCTGCAACGGATTGTCTCGACCATGGTGTTCTATATGGCAATTCGCACACGCGGTCTGCTTTTTGGAAGAAGCGAGAAGTGTATCGAACTGAGGGGTAACTTCAAGTTCGCTGATATTCGATGTATTTTGACTTTGCAGCTTGAAAGTTTGCGACTTTTTACTTACTAGCAATCCGCGGCTGCTCAACGCATTCAAGGTTAGCTGCTTTAGCGTTTCGCGTTGCATATCGTGTGGGCTGCGGAGGTGTAGATTAGGTAAATGATCTTCATGACAACGGGTGCACAATTCATCCTGAGTCGCAATCGAACCGGATGCGACGCTGGAAGTAGAAATCGTATGGGAGTTTGGATGGCACAGGCTGCAACGTTCAGAAACAACTCTGTTTTCCAAGATCTGGGCATGTTTACTCGCCAAGCCGCCAGGAACAAAGGTCGCTTCTCGCTGCGGAAACACCATTAGACACAAGAGAATACCGGTGGTAAGAATGGCTAAATTCAATGCCAGTGTATTGCGAAAACTCCATGCACTTCTAACTGGAACACATGGAGCTGAAGCCATTGCCTCACATTCTCGCCAAGGCGATTGGGCTCCGTTTGTGTCCCCTTTTTTACCGCATGCCAATACGCATGTTGAGCAAGCCGAATCCGAATCCTTCTCTTGATCGTGTAAGGACGCATGGCTTTGATTGCCACACTTGCCATTTGCACTCGGTCCGTGCGCACATGCGCGACCAATGGTGCTATGTCCGCATACCCAAGTTGCGTTGGGGCGGAATCGTGGCTCATTTACGTCGCGTCGAGGCCCTTCTTTGGTCACTACAAGGCCCCTTGAAATCGATAGACCAGCAAGACGTGAACTGCAATCATGATCGCTAGCGACCAAGTCAACGCGATGTGCATCGCAAACATCATCCGCAGGCGAGTCTGCAGTGCATAATGAAAATCGAGGTCGTCTTTCGTCTGAACCATGTTCGCCAGTTGCTGGCGGCTTTGCAGTCCTTGTCCAGCTAAATAGCGATCAAGGTCGTGCAGTTCTCGTAGAAGCTGCCTTCGTGTGTAGCCCGTTGGGACTAAGCGATATAGCAAGCTCCTGCGACTAAGAAAAAACGGTAGCAGGCGCCGCTGATAGTATTCGACTAGTGTCGCACCCTCACCGAAACCGGCGGAATGAATTGCGAGTTCATGAGCATCTTTAGTAACGGATAGCCGCAGCGCCGGTATTAATTCCAAACGAAAATCTTGCTTGATCGCAGCTAATCGTTTCGGTAGCGAGCGGCTCATGTAGGTCAGCACGATACCAGTAACGGCTACAATCACGAAGCATGCAGCTAACCCGATCTCAAACCAACCGCGAATGGGCCAGCCGATATGCATCAAAAAGATGATACTTGCAAAACTGCCCATGTAAGTGTGCATCTGAAGCCAAGCCGAAACGGAGCCAAGACGAAGCTGAATTAGTTTCTTGCGCAAGCTAAGTAGATAAAGTCCCGCCGTTGAGACTAGCAATGTCCAACCGGTTGTAGTCGATGTATCTCCCAATCGATTTGCGATCGACTGAACTGCAAGCGCTGTGGCGATCACCGCCAACAGAGTCAGCGACGAAGCAATGATTCGACGGTGTCGAAATGACACTAAGCGGCCCTTCGTTGCATCCATTGACTTACCTTTTGTAGGTCGCCCAAATCGATTCGAATCAATGCATCATGTGGACAAGCCGACTGACAGGCAGGGCCGGATGGCGATTGACTGCACAAGTCACACTTACTGGCTTGCAAGATCGGCAATCCGTTCGATTCATCAATGCGAACACGACCATCGGCATCGTTGGTGCTTACCATGCGAATGTTATCGTAGGGGCAGCTCTCCGCGCACGACTTGCAACCAATACAGGTTTGCGTATTGATGTTGATCGTCCCTGATTCTTGATCGCGATGAATGGCGCCCGTCGGACAGCCAATCATGCACACCGGATCTTCACAGTGCATACATGCTTGCGCGAACATCCACGGGCCGTATTGCGGTCCACCTCGAGAGAACAGCGGTTGGCCGCCACCGTGCGTTGTCGAGCAGGCTCGCAAGCAATCGTCACATCGCGTGCAGCGATCCATGTCGATCACCATCGCTTCGCGGCCGTTCATAAGCCGGTTATCGACCATAAACTCTAGCAAGCCCGTTTCAACCAGTTGTTCGGCGGGACGAATCAATTCTGCATCGAGCACTGGCTGACCGAACTGATAACGTGGCGCAGCAATAGGAGCGGGCAGTTCCGAGGCTCGCATGAACGGCAAAACGTGCTCATACACAATCTGTTTTGGAATGCAAAGAGCGTCGACATAGCCGATCGCACGAAGAGATTCTTGAAAGGGAAGCGCATGAGCCGCGGACTCTTTGTTTCTATTGTGAAACAGTTCTCGCAACCCAAACAACTCGCCTTTACCTAGATAGGCCAAGGTGCGATGCCCTGCACCTTGACGGCGGCTCAATCTCGCAAAACCGCCGCGCACAATCCATAGACCGACGGCATAGGTTCCTTCTTCAGCGATCAACGGCTCTTTGGCGATCTGCTCAGCTGCAGAACGTTTGGCTTGCTTGCGATATTCGGCATACCATTCGAGATTGCCGAACGATTCAAAAGTGACTGCTTCAACAACTTTGGCCAAGTGGCTTTCTGGCACGTAACGCAACAATGGCGTTTCGCGTAGGTGAGTACTCAAAACTTCTGACCGATAACGTTCGTCGAGCAACGAGCGAAATTGTGGGTCTTGCTTCAGCAGTTTTAGGCCTTGCCAGCGAATTTCGAGCACGGTGCAATCGTTTTCGGCAACTGCTGTAAACTCTCGCGGTGATCGAGTTACCGCAGCCATCTCACCGAACAACTCGCCGCTCTGAACAACTGAGCTGGCGTGTTCGGCCAGTACGCCTGGAACATCCTGGAGGAACACTCTCGCGTTTTGGCCCTCGCCACGTTGTGAGAAGGCTACGGGCTCTGGTTGCTTGACGGTTGCTCGCGCTCCGCGATTTTCACGGCGACGATCTGGTTGCTTGCGAAACAAACTCAGCCAAGGCAGGCCAGCGCGTCTTTCGCTTTGCCGCGAGTCTTTGGGCAGGAGTTGCGTAAGGAAGATTCTAACTTGGCCGCTGAGGACCAAGTACGCACTGCCGCCGTACTGTCCTTCACGAAAGATGATGTCACCGGATTTTAGGTGCAACAGGCGTGAATCGTTTTTGAGGATATCCGCCAGAGGTGCAGTTTGCGCGAATCTCCGTTCATCCATCAGTGAAAATGGGGGCAGCTGCAAGAGCGCTTTAATACTAGCATCCGGCGTGCCGGGAGCAAGTGGATGATCCCAGCGATCAGGCCGTTGCACTTCAACTAGTTCCTGCACATTCGTATCCACTTCTACCGCCATTGCTATCAAACGCTTACGTGCCATCGCACATCGTTTAATCGGCAGTTAGGCTGCGAGTGTCGAACAATTGTCTCAATTGTTCTTAGCATTTGCTCCTAGCATTTGCACGTATTAACAAACCAGAGTGGAGCACCGAAGGAGATTCTCTTCGCAAGCGAACCTGTCCATTTCATTTGCATCTAGGCTGCAATTCCTAGATTAACGAAATCGGGACGCGCTGGGCGCGGACTGCGAGGCAGTTGGTCTCAGACCCCGAATTCGTGTCAGCTATCGAAGGTTCTGCTTGTTAAGGCGGGGAGTTTGATAGTTGCGGCTCGGTGATAACCCACCACTTCTCGGGTGACAGCCTTCTCGGGTGCCAGCCTGACGCCTGAGCAACTGGTCTAGCTTCATGGGATGTTGCGAAAAGAAAAATCAGCTGTCGCGAAAAGAACTCGCACGACCGTGCAAAGTATTGAAATCAACGGCTTTAACAGCGGCGGCCAGCTCTTGAACAGTTGCAAGACGACTCCGCCGCTGTTAAACCATTGATATCAATACTAGTGGGTTCGCTGGTATTTTTTATTGTCCGTTTGCCTTACTGAGCTGCTTTCTTGTTCGTTCCTTGGATTTCGCTACCTGCCAACGGAAGCAAGTTTCTGGCTTGAAGGGCCATCGCGGAAGTTATTGGACTGCGAGCTGCAGAAGCAGTTCGCTTTGTAGATTTCGATGCCTTTGATCTAAGTTTCGCCGTCTTTACATTCGTTGCACTTGCTTTCGCAGCAGCTACATCCAGCGGAACGCGAATGTCGACTTCGTAAATCGGTAGCACTTCGTCCCGGAAAAGGGGCTCGACGTAAAACCACGCGATGCCAAAGTCAACGTTCGCAACCGGACTATAGGTGGCATCGGTGATACTCTCTCCTTGGCTGATGTCGAAAATAATCTGGTCGATTTTGTTGGCATCGCTGTCGAAGAAATCGACACCAAACCAGCCTCGTGCATGCGGCAGCGAATTTGCTGCGGACAACCCGGGCCGAGGGTCCGTAATGAGTCGCACAGAATAAGCCTGATTCGCCTCCGCGTCAAAGACTTGGTAAACGTTGGTGATGCTGCCAGGTTGCCCCAACAGCAGCGCCTTTGACTGAAGCTCAGGCATCCAGTAATCCACTTTGACGCCCGCTTCAGAGCCAGGAATTACATTCCAAAACTCGTAGCCCGTTTTGTAATAATCCAGATCACCCGCGAAACGAGTGCTGTTGCGGAGCAGATTCGCATTGGGATTGAACCGAGCGTTTTCTGGGTATCGCAATTCAGTAAACACATTCAGAAAATCAAAGGTGGTCGTGCCGTCGGCATACGGGGCGGCGATCCATACTTGACCAAAACTCGCTTCGTAAGGCACGCGGACAGGGATCGTATATTTTTTTAACAAGTCGCCATCACCACGACTGACACCAGTTTCCCCTCCACTGATAAGTTGCGAGTTCTTCTGTAGCAAATTCCAATTCGAATCAAAGTAGTTGATTCCAAAGATCGCTTCAAACGGGCCGTCCTGCTTGGCTCTTACCGTGACGTAATGCCCCAGCGAAGGTCCTTCAAACGGTCGGAAAGTAAGGGGGCGAATTGGAAACCAATTGGCAAAGCACCCCGAACCATTAATTCTTACGAATTTGCGACCAAGTACACGCTCTTCATCTTCTGTTCCGGTCCAAGTGCGCGTCAACGATTCCACTGCATTAAGATCTTGTGTTTCAAAGTCTTTGGAAACAAAGATCTTGTCTTGGCTTGGCCGCTGTGAAAGTGGAAACTCAAAGGATGGATCCTCAAGGCCCGCGGGATCTTCAAAATATGGATTTTGTCCTTCCATCGTGAAGCTTTGATAAAACTCAAAGTACTGTGCAAGTGCATCGGTGGTGGTGAACGAAACAAACACAACGCAAGTGAGTAACATTCGACTAAGCATGGTAACTCTTTCGAATTTAGATTAGAGGTGCCTCCAGCCTTATCCCATCCAGGCTGCCCAACCACTATGCTAAAGAACGCATAACGAAATGCAAGAACGCACCTAAACTAATGTTCAAAAACAAGAAACGAACGCCTTTGGTTTTAAGCATGGAAGTCATTTTGTTCATGCGTAGCTGGGTTTGTAAAAACCCGGCGGCCCTGCAACACACTTATGCGGCAAGCTGGAAGCTGGCATGGCGAAAAGTCGAGGATGAATATTGTAGCGGAAGCCGTCAAGGCTTTCGGAGATTGCATTTGCGGGGGCAGTGCGCATGAACGAAATGCTTGACGCATTCCGCTACCGACTTTTAGCCATCCCAGCTGGAAGCATACCCCACTAGGAACGTCTCTGGATAATCCTAAATAGCTTCTCGGTCGCAGGGTATCTATCGAATAGATAGCGGGCAAATATTTTGGCGCGTTTACGCGCGTACATGGTTCTGGGAATCGATAACGACTTTTTCAAACTTCTATGAAGCGCCAAGCGATTTTGATAGGCCGTCCAAGGACTGTTTTTTTGTATACTTCCCTGATGCACCCGATAAGAGACGAGATTGCGGTTGATGAAGTAACCTTTGTATTCGTATAGAACGCGCATCCAAAACTCGAAGTCCTCATTCGCCCTCAGTTTTGGATCCTCATTCACACCGCCAACGCGATCGTAAACTTCACGAGTAAACAATCCAGCCGCGTTGCAAATGAAGCCCATGGATGGAAAAAATGTCCTCCAGTCGATTGGGCCATAGTACTTTCGATAGTAGTTGACGGTAGTGAGCAACCGTCCATTCTCGTCAATGTAATCGTAATCAGTGGTGCACATCCCATACTGGCCACTTAGCAACGCAGGGATCTGCCCTTCGAGCTTGGTCGGATACCAAAGGTCATCATCATCGCAAAACGCAAGAAGTTCCCCTTTAGATTGTCGCAGACCTTCATTCCTCGGCACTGCTGGAAATCCTACGTGACTGACAGAAAGATACCGAACACGAGGATCTTGTTGATTATCGACAACCTGTTTCGTCTCAGCGTCATCGCCGTCCGCTATGACCAACACTTCCAAGTTGGTGTGGGTTTGCGCTCGAATGGATTTCAATGTCAAATCTAAAAAACTGTGGCGTTTGAAAGTTGGAATAACAACCGAAACTAGCTTGTCCGAAACATCCGATTTCACAGACGACCTCATTTCGAGTGTATCACAAACATTTATTAGAAATATGATTGTATTGCAAAACGCGCATCCTTCAAACTGCAGAGTGTCCGGTGGCACCTATCATAAACGAAACTGTGACATTGAGCCAAGCAACTTGGCGACTAAAACTGATAGTTTAGAGTTTGGTATCTGGTTTCAGTAGAGACCGCATCGGGTGCATAAGTGAGCCGTCGGCGCTAGCGGCGGGTAAACGAAGTAGAGCGTTTTAAATTAATGTGTGTCTCTAGCTAACGGTGAAGTCAACCGTTGGATCTCACGCCTAAATCCGACAGGTTGTCATGAATGGTCAGCGCTTCGTTCACCCGCGGCTAGCGCCTACGGCTCACGGGTCATCGCCTGTAGAATGAAAAAGTCATGAATGTTCAGCGCTTCGTTCACCCGCGGCTAGCGCCGACGGCTCACGGGGGCATCGGCTGTAAAATAAAAAAGCCTCGCGCGAGTGAACTCGGCGAGGCTTAATAGGTTTATTTGCACATTTCAGAAGATCGCTGTTACTTCTTCTTGCGGTTCGCAATGATCGTTTCCTGAACGTTGTTTGGACAACGACGATAGGTTAAAAGTTCCATCGTGAACGTTCCCTGTCCCTTCGACATACTGCGCAAGTCGGTCGCGTAACCAAACGTTTCAGCCAACGGAATTTCGGCTTCGATGTAGGAGATAGTGTCGCGAGTATCGGTCGAGCTGATGATACCGCGGCGGCGAATCACGTCACCCACTACGTCACCCTGATAAATCTCAGGACATTCAATTTCCAGCTTCATGATCGGTTCAAGCAGTCCAGGCTTGCTGGCTCGCATTGTTTCACGGAAGCAATCACACGCAGCGATATAGAACGCACGTTCCGACGAGTCGACGTCATGGTAACTACCGTCGTTCAAATCGATGCGAACACCCACAACTGGATACTCAGCCAATGGACCTTTGGTCATAGAATCGCGGAAGCCCTTTTCCACAGGTGGAACGAACTGCTTTGGAATACGACCACCAACAATGTGTTCTTCGAAAATGAACGTCACTTCGCCTTCGGTGTCGATTGGCGACAGCGATCCGACGATGTGAGCAAATTGCCCCGAACCACCGGTCTGCTTCTTGTGCTTGTAATTGAAATCCACTTTTTCACCGGGAGCTTCGCGGTAGCTAACCTTTGGTGCACCTACTTGGACTTCAACTTTGTATTCGCGGCGCATGCGTTCAACGTAAATTTCGAGATGCAATTCACCCATCCCGCAAATGATGGTCTCGCTCGTTTCTTCGTCGTTGTAGACTTGGAACGTTGGATCTTCTTTGCGGAAACGCTGTAGCGCTTTGACCATCTTGTCTGCGTCAGCACGGCTAGCAGGGTTCACCGAAACCTTAATAACCGGCTGTGGAACGAACATACTTTCAAGCGAGCAATAGTCGCGTTCGGTCGAGTACGTTTCACCCGAAGCACAATCGATACCCATGATCGCAACAATATCGCCTGGCTCTGCGGAATCGACTTCTTCACGAGTGTCAGCATGCATGCGAACTATACGGCTAAAGCGTTCCTTACGACCGGTACGTTGGTTCACGTACATTTCGCCTTTGGAAATCTTGCCCTGGTAAATTCGCATGAACGTCAATTGACCGTACGGGTCTTCAACGATCTTAAACGCCATGCCAACGAACGGTGCGTTCGGATCAGGCATTAGCACCATCCGTTGAGTTTCATCGTCGACGCGGCGAGCCTTGATTTCGCGGTCCAGTGGACTTGGCAGGTAGCGACAAACGGCGTCGAGCAAAGGTTGCACACCTTTGTTCTTGAACGCAGAGCCGACAAAAACAGGTGTCATACCCTGTGTTTGGCAAGCTTGTTTGACAACTTTGTGGATCAGGTCCGAAGAAACTTCTTCTTCGCTGAGAAGCAGTTCCATCATCTCGTCGCTGTACATCGACAGACCTTCAAGCATCGTGTGCCGTGCGGTCTTGGCATCGTCGAGCAACTCTTCAGGAATCTCTTCTTCAACGCAGATTTCGCCTTGAAGACCGTCGAAGCGAAGTTTCTTCATGGTGACCAAATCGATGCAACCAGCAAATGTTTCGCCGGCTCCGATCGGAATCTGCATCATGATCGCGTCAGTGTTCAGTTTTTCCTTCATCATCTTGGTCACGCGGTATGCGTCGGCACCCGTACGGTCCATTTTGTTAATGAACGCCAAGCGTGGCACGTTGTAACGCCGCATTTGACGGTCCACGGTCAACGACTGGCTTTGAACGCCGCCCACGGCACAAAGAACCAAAACGGCACCGTCGAGCACGCGGAGGCTACGCTCGACTTCGATCGTAAAGTCCACGTGTCCCGGTGTGTCGATCAAGTTGATATGGTGAGCGTCAGGGATATATTTGCTGACTTTCGCGGTTCCCCACTGGACGCTTGTTGCTGCGCTGGTGATCGTAATCCCGCGTTCTTGCTCCAGCTCCATGTAGTCCATCGTCGCGCCGTCGCCGCCGCCCTTCACTTCTTCAATCTTGTGAATTCGGCCAGTGTAAAACAGGATTCGTTCGCTCAAAGTCGTTTTACCGGAGTCGATGTGAGCACTAATGCCAATGTTACGAACTTTTGCAAGATCCATATTTCACCTAAAAAACCAAACCCAAGAACTACGAGCCGCCCTGCACAAGGGCGATACACATTATTACGCAGCTAATGTAAGTAATGCTTATCTTACAGGTTCTGCTATCTAGTAAAAGGCCAACTGTGACCTACCCCCGCACAGTAGTGGTACAATCCGCGCGAGTATTGGCCGTTTTCTCGTCGCATGGGACCATTTGTCCCGAGCGTTTTGCATTTTGCATGTGCGAAAGAGCAAAGGAAATCTCGCGGACGGGACAAATGGTCCTATCCTAAGGTTAGACCAACTCAATCATGGCCTTCAGAACGCCCGTTTCCGGACGAGTGAAACTCTCGAACTGAGAAATCACTTCTTCAAAAGACGTTCGATGGGTAATCCAAGGTTCGGTGTTTATCGTTCCATTTTCGATCAATTCAATTATGCGAGTGAAATCCGGCGGCAAAGCGTTGCGTGACGCTTTGATGGTCGCCTCGGGGCGATGCATAACCGGGTGGCGAAAGGCAACTTCCTCAGTCGTGATACCCACGTAAACCAAAGTTCCGGTGGGCGCGACATACTTGAGGGCACCCGACATCGAATGCTTGTTGCCCGTTGCGTCGGTAACGACCGAATACATGTCGCCCCCGGTCAGTTCACGCATCCGCGCCAATTCCCTGTCGTCGGCTTTGAAATGAATCGTGTTCTCGATGCCATAATTGCGGCGCACGAACTCCAATCGCTGCTCGTTCATGTCCATCACGGAGATCTTGGCCGCTGTAAGTCGCGAGAATTCGAGCGTCGCCAGCCCAATCGGTCCTAGTCCAATGATCAAAGCGTGTTCACCGTCCGGCGGTGCGCCACGATCATTGGCATGACATCCAATCGCTAGCGTCTCAACCAGTGCCAGTTGCTCCATCGACAACTTCTTCGATGGATGTAACTTCTCAGCTCGTAAGATGAAGCGATCGCACAGCCCTCCGTCCATCATCACGCCAATCACCTTCAAGTTCGCGCAGCAGTTTCCCGCCCCGCGACGGCAAGCAAAACACTGACCGCAATTCATATACGGTTCGACGCTACATCGATCACCTGCTTTCACATTGGTAACACCCTCACCAACTTCCAACACTTCAACGCCCAATTCATGACCAGGTATTCGAGGGAAATCAAAAAACGGAAACTTACCCAAGTAGCAACTTACGTCAGTTCCGCAGACACCCATGCGATGCGTGCGGACGAGCGCTTGTCCAGGCCCAGGCCGTCCTGGTTCGTCGATTTCAATTCGTCGCATCGTCTTCGGTTCAGCGATTTGTATAGCTCGCATGCTGTCCTTCTCTTGAAATGCCACTTACCGTACCGCTGGGAAGTCATTCCCCTGAGTATCGACTCACACTGCGGCGATTCTGTGAGGCGGTTATTCTATTTGCAAGTTCTTGCGTTTACAAAGTGGTCGTTTTCGATTGCACTGGCAAACCAAACCAGTGGCACACAAAAAACCTCGCACTATCTGGCCAACCGATAACATCGCTGTACATTGCCCGCCCAAAAAGCAGACTGCTGATCGGCGCTCAGTTCTCCAGCCAACTGCTCAACCGCTTCAACCCACCTTGGATATTCCGACCGCAGTAAGATGACCGGCCAATCGCTGCCGAACATTATCCGCTCTGCACCGAAAGCATCTAGCACTACGTTCCAGTACGGCTTCAGTAAACTCACCGACCACTGTGCATCGCGAACTTCAGTCACAATCCCTGAAAATTTGCAACCGATCACATGCGGGCGTTTTGCTAACTCGCGGATATTCAATTCCCATTCTGAATCATACTGAGCACTATTGATGGCCGGCTTGGCAATATGGTCCAGAACGAACGGTTGGTCTGGATGATTGTCAACAAACTTAATCGTTGCAGGAAGTTGCCAAGGAAAGATCAGCAAGTCATACGACAGCTCGTATTCTCTCAGTCGACGAATCCCTTCGTTGAACGCCGCCCCCATCAGGAACTTGGGATCGGATTCGTCTTGAACCACATGCCGAACTCCTTTCAGCCACGGCGAAATTGCAAGCTTTTCCAGTTCAATTCCCACACCATTGCTTGCCAGCGGAACCCAGCCAATCACGCCCTGAACCAACGATTCAGTTTCTGCAAACCGAATCAACCGCTCCGTTTCCAGCAGCGATTGACTTGCCTGGACAGAAACCACACCGTCCACACCGGTTGCCTTACACAGCGGTGCCAATTCAGCCGGACCATAGTCACGTTTCAACACGCTCATCGAATCTGCAATCCATGCATATTCGCTCACGTCGTATTTCCAAAAGTGATGGTGGCTATCAATTCGCATGGCGATCTCGCAGCAGGGGACAGGTTGCACAGAGTGGGCACAGAGGTTGCTATAAACTGTTGGTGGTTGCTAAACAGTTCGTCGGAAGGACTATTGTACTGCTAAGCCGCCGGGGTGAAAGGCAACGCTGTGAAGCATTTCGGCGAGCATATGTAGCTGGTTTCGTGAGAAACCAGCGCGCACTGGTGACCTTGCTACAGCATCCGGTTTCTCACGAAACCAGCTACCTGATTGCATTCCGTTTCAATTGCTCCTAGAAGTTTAGGTCGAAAGAAGCTTCACAGCGTTGGAAGTAAGGCAATTGGGACGCATTGGCAAATTGTGGAGATCTTAAGAGTCTGATACATTCAAATCCAGCGCACTTTAACGCTCCAATTTACTTGCCAAAGGACGTTATGAGAAAAGGCATCGCAGTCTCACCGGGTGTGACCATTGGCAAGGCTTACTGCATCCACGATGTGTATGTTGATCCCAAGCTTACGCATGTGCAACCAAGCGAAGTGGACGCTGAACTAGCGAGATTCGAGAACGCACGGCGGCGGTCAATCGCGGATTTGAGAACTCTTCAAGAGAAAGTAGTCGTTCAAGTCAGCAAGGATGCTGCTGCGATCTTCGCAGTGCATGAGACGATTCTGCAAGATACCGCTCTGCTGAATAAAGTCCGCGGATTCATCCAGAACGACCACATGTCGGCCCCCGCAGCCCTTTCTAAAACAATGGACTATTACCGCACTTTGCTTTCTCGCGCCAGCGACGACTACATGCGCGAGCGTGTGGCCGATATCCGCGACGTGGTCGAACGTTTGACCAGCTTCCTCAGTGACGCGCTCCAGAAAAATTCCAAATCGCTTGAGGGACCGATCATCGTGGTAGCCGATGAGCTACTGCCCAGCCAAGTGGTTATGCTCGGCGATCGAACCGTTCATGGCATCGTCACTCAAGCTGGAAGTCAGACCAGTCACGCAGCCATTATTGCACGCAGCCGCGGTATCCCGGCAGTCAGCGGCGTAACTGGCATTCTGCGGCACACAAAAACCGGTGATTGCATTATCGTCGATGGCCGAGATGGAGTTGTGATCGTCAACCCTGACGCCGAAACGCTGGCCGCCTATCGCAAACTCGAACGTGAGTTTTTTGACCTGCGCGACAAACTGGCTCACAACCGCGACCAACCTGCAGTCACGCTTGATGGCCAGTCGCTCGAATTGCTTGCCAATATTAATAATGTCGCCGATGCAAAAAGTGCTGAGGCTATGGGCGCCTGCGGAGTCGGTTTATATCGAACGGAGTATCTATATCTGACACATTCCAAAGTCCCCGATGAGTCTGAGCAATTGGCAATCTACAAAGAGGTGATCGCGGCCAGTCCGAAACACTGTGTCACGATTCGTACGCTGGATATTGGCGGTGACAAGACCAGTCCATTTCTCGGCCGTTCCCAACATGAAGCCAACCCGTTTATGGGCTGGAGAAGCATCCGCGTCTCGTTCGAGCATCCGCAGTTTTTCCTCGCTCAAGTCCGCGCCATCCTTCAAGCCTCGGCGACTTGCGAAAGTAAAGTTCAAATCCTGTTTCCAATGGTCACCAATTTGGAAGAGCTGCGTCGATTGCGAGCCATCGTTCGTCGCGCCAAAGAACAACTAACCGACGAAAAGATTCCATTCGGCCAAGTCGCTTTCGGCATGATGCTCGAAGTCCCCGCAGCCGCTGTGATGATCGATCAACTGGTGCAAGTCGTTGATTTTGTTTCCATAGGATCCAATGATTTAATTCAGTACTTGATGGCCGCCGATCGTGACAATCCAAAAGTTAGTCATCTCTGCCAACCGCTCGCCCCCGCCGTTCTACGGGTCTTGCAGACGGTTGTCTCGGCATGCGACAAAGCCAATCGACCGATCACATTATGCGGGGAAATGGCGGGCCAACCGCAAGCCTTCGTCCTGCTGCTTGGGATGGGACTAAGGCGTTTCAGCATGAGCCCCGCATTTATTCCAACCATCAAAGAACTTGCCAGTCACCTCAGTATCCCCATGGCGCAAGCGATTCTCGCCAAAGCACTTAAGCAGAAAACGACCAAACAGATTCAGAGGCTTTTGATTCGTGAGTTGATCAAAATCGCCCCGAATCTCGAGCCGATTTTGATTCAATAAAGATTCTGTAGGTAGCTGGTTTCGTGAGAAACCGGTATGCGAGTAGTCGTCCGGTTTCTCACGAAAACTGCCATTAATAAGCTGAAAAGGCACTGAAATTAGCTGTACTAAACCGCAAGCTGGAAGCATACGCCACGGGATAGGGTTGACGACAAATGGAAACGCTGTTAAAAACTCATGCTCGCACAGCAGTTTCGTAAGAAAGCTGTCAATGCGGCCCCTTCGTCTAGAGGCCTAGGACACCGCCCTTTCACGGCGGCAACATGGGTTCGACTCCCATAGGGGTCACTAACTTAAAAATCCCTGAGAATCTGGAACCAGCCCGGATAAGATTCTCAGGGGTTTTTTCGTTTCTTGTGAGGGTGAATGCTCGCCACCAGCACCGACTTCTAACCGCTGTAATGCAGTTCCTAAACGCGCCGTGATGTTGGATGGCTAGGCGAACGGCAGTCTCACTCCCCCATAAATCAACTACAATAGCCCGCCGCAAAGCGTTGGCTTTGCCTAAAGGGCAACTCCGTCGCTTATAGCGTGCTGTTTGTGCTTTCCTTTCACAGTGTTTGGCATGTTGAAACGGATGATGGATGTTCGAACAGACCGATCAGTTCGGCGATCTTTCTGGAACGCTGGTTCGACATTTACCGATCGAAAAGGCCAAGAAGCTCGTTTTGAGGATGCTGGGATTTGCAGCCCAAAACTCGGTTGTTGAGGACATCCGAGAAATTGAAGCCGAAACCCTACGCCTCGCCCGCCTCTACGTGCGGAAGCTTGCTACGCTGGAGGCGTTGAAGAAGTCGCTGCTGCACCAATCCTTTAGTGGAGAACTGTGATGGACGATAAAATGAAATTCGAGAAGCCTACTGAGCGGCAGGGCCAGTTCCTCGCCTACATTTTTCAATATGGCTTATTGAACGGTTGCTCTCCGGCGGAGGCGGACATGCAGCGGTATTTTCAAATAACTGCTCCCAGCGTGCACTCGATGGTGCTCACACTGGAACGGCGTGGATTCATCAGTCGAGTGCCCGGGCAGGCGCGGAGTATCACTTTGCTGATTCCCCCAGAGTGGTTGCCCACGCTGAAGCGCGAGTCCGGCGCTACGAGCGGAAGTCCGCGGCGTTCGAAGCGTTGAAGAAGCCGCTGCTGCCGCCTTCAGGGGAGAGCTGCCGCCTTCAGGTGAGAACTGACAAAGCCAATGAAGAATTGCCAATGGAGAATTGACAATGCAGAACGTAACTCTGCATTTGAAATCGATTTACGAAGAAAGCGAACTCGACGAGTCGGCAACTTCGGCCGGCCAGAAGAAATCGGAGGTATTTTTGCAGGTTTCCACAGGTATCTTTACAATGCAGCATGATATAGGTTGACCATTAGCTTGCTAGCAAAACAATTTCTGCTGAAGGAAACTACATTGCCTTCAGCCGGTGACTTCACTAGAATCCCCGTTCCATATGCATTGCCCAATCACGGAGGATGGTGGCATGTCAGCCTTACCTGTGCCGAGAATCGATTCTGTGCGTTTGCATACCATTCGCCGTGGCAGCGAGATCCTGCGCGCTGAGTCCCAGGCGATTGAGGCACTCTCTCAATCGCTTGACGAATCATTTGCGACCGCGGTAGAAGTTTTGCGCTCGTGTCGCGGATCAGTCGTCGTTAGCGGCATTGGAAAAGCAGGACTGGTTGGCCAGAAAATTGCTGCTTCGTTCTCATCCCTGGGAACGTCAAGTCATTTCATGCACCCAGCTGAAGCGGTTCATGGTGACTTGGGTAAAATTCGCTGCGACGACGTCGTCCTTCTACTTTCGTACAGCGGCGAGACCGATGAGGTGACGCGTTTATTGCCATCGTTAAGGGAACTCGCCTCCTACACGATCGCAATTACCGCGAAGTCGACCAGTACGCTTGCTAGGAACGTTGACCTTACATTGACTCTGGGAACCCTAACTGAAGCCTGCCCACTTGGGTTGGCACCGAGTTCAACCACGACGGCTATGTTGGCTTTGGGCGATGCGTTAGCCCTTGTTACAAGTGAGTTGCAAGGATTTACTCGCGATAACTTTGCAAAGTTCCATCCGGCTGGCGCGTTGGGACGGTCATTAACCCGCGTCGAACAAATTATGCGACCGCTGGCCGAGTGCCGCGTCGCCCACGAATCGCATGACCTACGGGCTGTGTTGGTTGAACTGAGTCGACCGGGACGACGGACTGGCGCTATAATGCTACATGGCGACGACGGTAAACTGACGGGGGTTTTCACCGATAGCGATCTGGCAAAAATCCTGGAACGAGCTGACGAAAATTTGCTCGATGAACCTATTTCACGTTCTATGACAAAGCACTTTCAAGTGGTTAGGCAAGGCGAGCCGCTTCCTATTGCGCTCAGCATTCTTGCCGATCGCAAAATCAGTGAACTACCAGTGGTTGACGATCAGCAGCGTCCGCTTGGCATGATCGACGTTACCGATGTTATGAGCTTTATGAAGAGCTTCTGGCCCAATGCGCAGGCCGCAGAAGCCGTTGGTAACTCGAATCCAGAAACCCTGCCAGAACCGCATATCCTGCCGCTTCGGCGTCCAAAAAATATCTAACATTCGCTTTATGGTTGCAGTATATCTTGGCAAACAAAGACATTGAAATCGCGAGGCCCATCCGTTGCATCCTTTCGGACGTCGATGGAGTTCTCACCGACGGTTCGATTGTTTGGGACAATCAAGGCGTCGAAACAAAAACGTTTTTCGTAAGAGACGGGTTGGGGATAAAGCTCTGGCAGCGTTGCGGATTTACGTTCGGATTGGTGACGGCTCGAAATAGTCAGATCGTAAAAACGAGAGCTGCCGAGTTGGGAATCGAAGTTGTGCGGCAAGGCTTTTCAGAAAAACTCCCAGCGGCACATGACGTTATGAAACAACTCGACCTGTCGCCGGGGGAAGTCTGCTATATCGGTGACGACTTGCCCGATTTGCCGGTCATGTACGAAGTCGGATTATCTGTTGCGGTTGCCGATGCGTCCGCTGAAGTTCTTGAAGCGGCCAAGTGGGTCATGACAGCCCGCGGCGGGCGAGGTGCTGTGCGAGAACTGGTTGAGAGACTTCTGAAAGCGAAAGGACGTTGGGAAGACTGCCTTCCTACCAAACCCATCCGCTGATGCCATTTTACGTCAAGCAATATTTGATTTCATTGGGCTTGGTCCTTCTAGCATTGCTGGTGTATCGCGCGACGGTCGTTCCTTTGATCGAGCCATCGCATCGACAGAAACCGCAACCAATTGTCTATCACGCCGACCAGAAAACTTCACAGTGGTGGCAGCGGCATTTTCCGGCCGACTCTTGGCAGCAAGGGCAACCCAAGGTACTCCAAACCCCGCGGGGAATCCTGTTATTCAAGAACTTTACTCAGCTTGGCGCAGATCAATGGCGGCTCGAACCGCTGACAATGATCATCCCGCAGTCGAATAAGAAAACCGACAGTCAGGCCGAAGGCGAGCAAGCTTTTGTCGATCAAGACGTCGTGATTGTGAACGCGGACCGTGGCGCAATGATCCAATTTCAAGAGGCCTTCGATTGGACAAAAGGAAAGACCCCGCCGGTGATAGGCGGTCGATTAGATGGGCAAATTCAAATAGCTCGCAAATCGCAAGTTGAAACGGATGAGCGACCTTGGTCCCTGATAACCAGTGACGTAAAGATCGATCGTCGGAAAATCTCGACAATTCAACCAGTCGAAATTCGTTGGGACAACAGTCTGATTCGCGGTCGTGATCTATCTATTTTCTTGAAGCAAGATTTGCTGAGCGAATCCCAGGATGATCACTCGCCTTGGGGAATCCTTGAAAATATGGAATTGGTCTACATCGATGAAATCAGCGTCAGCTTGTCGCCGGGCGGACTGTGGGCGGATATGAAGCAAGCTTCGCCCGAATTGCCTGTAACGCGAGGCTTGCCGGCGCAACTGCGGGTTCAATCGGGTGGTCCATTCCGGTTCGATTTCGTCGCTTCACAAGCCTCACTTATGAACGGTGTGCATGCAATACATCAAGTCGGGGCACTTCCGCCGGATCAATTCTGGAGCCAAGAAGTCCAGGTGAAGCTAGTTCCGACGCCAGCCACCAGCGGCCCCAAAACCACTCAAACTGCCGTCAGCATGGGGACGATGCAGTTTAAGCAATTGACGGCGCGTGGGATGGACCCAGTTGGCCCACTTACCGGCCAAACCATCGTCCACTTTGACGCGCCTAACATTGGCGCATCAGCTCGAGCCAAGCGGCTGAACGTCAACTTCGTCGACAACCAAATCGAGCTTGCCGGCAGGCTCGAAGGTCCTCAATCGGTCAGCACAGTCGCAACGCTAGACTATCTCGGTTATTCATTTCGCTCGCCTTCCATTCAGTATCGCCAAGCGCCCGATGCCGCGCACCTCGGTTGGCTCGCCGCCGAAGGGCCGGGTGAGCTTCTAGTCGCAGCATCCACTGCCATGGGTCAATGCAACGTTCGGTGGCAGCAAGCAATGAATATGAAACCTGATGGTGACAAACAGTGGATTTCGCTGATTGGAAAAACGCTGATTGAGTCCACAACGCATGGCTTCATGTCCAGCCAGTCGTTGGACTTGTGGCTCAAGCCCAGTCCACAGCCGAAATTGAATACGACTCAAGCTACGCCGAAGAATGCAACGTTCGCGACTAGCTATCTGCCCGACCGCTTACGCGCACTTGGTGATGTTACACTTGCCACGCCACAGATAAAGGCCGATGTTGATGAACTCCAGTTATGGCTCGTTCATGCGCCTGCAAAAGATACTAAGCTGGATGGTCAGGCCCTGCCGCTTCGCGATTCCGCTGGCAATTCAATGTTCCAGTTCGTTGGCCCGCCGTCTGCGAGCTCTCCATCGGCGGGCACCGAAGTGGCTTCTCAACCGAAGCCCGCTGGCGATGGAAATGGGCCTGTAAATGTCGAAGGCACGCTGCTGAAATCAACGGTCATTGTTGCCGATGGACAGTCATGGATCGATTCGTTGACCGTCGATGGTCCCCTGAAGGTTTCAGGTAATCCGACAGTCGCGGCACCTAATCCATGGAACCTGGTCGGCCAGCAGTTGCAACTTTCTACCAATCCACAAGGTCAAGCCAATGTCCAAGTCACTGGCAGTCCGGCGAAAATCGCTATGGGTGAAGCTTGGTTGATTGGACCAGTCATCCGCTTCGACCAGACAACCGGTTTGATCTGGATGGATCAGCCCGGCGAGTTCTCGATTCCAACATCCACGCTCAATCAAGTGAGCGCAGGTCCTTCTACGCCACCGCAACAACCCGGTCAGGCAAGTCCATCGAGCCTACAGTGGATCAAAGCGCCGCATTGCAAATGGCAAGGCAGATTGATCTTTGATGGTTCCGTCGCGAACATCGAAGGCGACATAGAAATTAAAGGCATGTTCAGTCCTGCCGAGAATCGCTTTTGGTCGGTGGAGTGCACCTGCCAACAGATGGAGATTTACTTGGGTGCGCCCATCAACATGCAAGCACCAAAACCTGGAGCGACAAGTTTGGATCGCGTCGTATTAAAGGACTCAGTCGATATTCGAGCCGCGCAAAGTGACAGTCAACTCAATCGGCTTAGCCTCGAACGAATCGTCGTTCCTACGCTCGCCTTTCACTTACCGCAAAGCCAATTGGTTGGTTCGGGGCCAGGCTGGATTCGTTCGTGGCACCTATCATCGACAAGTCTTGGACAGATGGCCTCCAGTAGTTCTGTTCGAACGACACCCAAGCAAGAGATTCAAGGTGCACATCTTAGTTTTCGTGAAAGCATGGTAGCCTACATGAACCGATCTGAAGTGGTGTTCGAAGGCAAAGTTGAACTTGCCGCGGGGCCACTTCCATCATGGGACCACATGATCGACATAAATACCATGCAACGTTTGACTACCGACCAGATGATGCTCAATTGCGATTTGCTCAAAGCCTACGACACCAGTGGACTTGGACCACGCAGTTCGAATCTCACTCCCTCAACGGCCAATTGGGAGTTTCAATCGCTCGGCAATGTACGCTTCGCGGGTAAGAGCGATGAGGGTGATTATTCTGGTAGTGGATATCGCGTTACTTACTCGCAGCCTAAAGATCTACTGGTGCTCGAAGGCGATGGTCGCACGCCAGCCCATGTTCGCAAAGATCCGTTGCCCAATAGCCGCGAGCAGCCAATCGATTTAGACGTCATTTCAGCGGCGATCAATGTTAAGACAATGAAAATGCAGGATGTCCGTATCACCCGCGTCGGCATAGAACCTCGTAACGCGGCATCGCAAAACAATCCGCTGGGTATTGGGCGTCTACCTCCGGCCACCACGAAACCCGCTTCACCAGCGAAAGATCCACGAAAGCCCGATTGGCTTGGACCCAAACAGTAATGCATTAAGGAACGAGTGCATCAAGGAACATGATCCCCGTATCTGGATCAGACCGCTGGCGAAACCGTCAATTAGCTCGTCGTGAACGGTGAATCGACGACCCAACAGTGAGCCATCGGCGCTAGTTTTGATGTTGCGCATATTGCTCTGTGTGCCACTGGCTTGCCCCACAAAGTCCGGATTTATACAGGACTCTAAGGGGCAAGGCCAGTGAAACGGAGTAGGTGACTCTAACTGCCGTTAACGGTGCCAACGCAAACTCACTCGCCGTGAAAGCAGTCGAAGTTTGGACGCAAATGAAATTCCAATCGTTCAAAAACATGCGTCACCACGGTGGTTGATTTTTGTGTGGAAAGCGCCGCTAATTGCGACGTTGATTACTTCGGTCGCCATTGTGCAACGCGCGTATGCATCGGAATGAAACGCTTCTATTCGAACCCAAACGCTTCGGTACACTGGCCTTTCCC
>JANODD010000339.1:0-2976 GCA_031412515.1 Planctomycetia bacterium
GACAACGGAGCAGACATCCGCACGATTCAAGCCATCCTTGGCCATGAAAAGTTAGACACCACTCAAATCTACACTCGTGTCAGCTTGAAGAAGTTACTTGAGACGCATCAAAAGACTCATCCCGCCGAGCGACCAGCCCCGCCAACCAATTCCGACACCGACCCACTGCCTGCTTCGAACCCAAAGAAGCCTTAGTATTACGGGCAATTCGGCAACAACCGTCTGCTTCGATGCTTTACAATAAAAGCCATGGTTACCTTCGCCGCTGCAACAAAAACAACTTCCACAATCCCGACCCGCGCGCCTGCGCAGCGTCGGGTAGATCACTTCGTTGCAATTACTTGTTCATTCCCAAGCGATTCGTGCGATTTAGATAACAATGATTGCCGGACCCTTGCCCAGTTGGTGTCTCCGTCCAGAGATCCCATTGGGTACGAAGGGAATCAATGGAGCTTGTTTGAGTATGTTCACGCGCAGCCGCTTAGTGAATTAGACCCGTCCGGTCAGATCAGTTCCTCTGACTTCGCTGCTGGAATGCTTGGATTCCTCGATAGATTCAGCCCGCGAGTAGGAGTAAGGCAATGTTATCGAGTTTGCACTCGAGTCATTTCTCCGCCTATCGGCTGCGTATGTATCACGGGGTGTGTTGAAACTGATATTCGTCAGTGTTGTATGCCTGACGCAAAGTGTTGCGACCACGGGATTCGGAAAATCTGCAATATTACTCGCATCGAAGTCAATGTCGGCCTATTTGCTTGTAGTACACTCGGTGGACGAGGGTTTGCAGTTCCTCCATTCCCAGCAGTTCAGACAGCAGCGATGCCTGCAATAAAGCGCCCAGGTTCCGGAATTGGAGGCATTTCGAGCTCCAGCTGTCCTCGTGAAGGCAATTCAGGGAGCGTCTGTATAACCGCAAGCGCTGGCTTCAGCACTTGGACTTATGGCGCGCGAGCTTGTTATGACTTTGGTAGTGGAAGAACCACGATCGACACAGGAATTGGCATCGGCACGGGAACCGGCGTTTCTGGTGGTGGAGCGTGGACTTTAACAAGCTGTGCATCTACTGGAAACTGTTGCAATTGAGCGGATCCGCCTCATGAGAAAGTTATGTTCTGAGCTGGAGGTTAGCCGTGAGTTTCTTAGTGGTATCACGAAAGTGCTTAAAAGCTTGAATTGTGAAGTAAAGCAAGTTAGAGAGGTTGAAATTAAAAGTGAGGATTGTCTTTGGCAAGTGCTTAAGTGTTCGCAATCCGATTCCTCCGTATTGATTTCCGCTCGTATTCCGCAAAATCACCTTGAACCTGCAATCGTAAATGTGTCGCTAAGCCTGTTTCGCTGTTTAGGTATTTGGAAACTGAAGCGTGATTCAGCACTACTCGTGAAAGTCGTTCAGGGGCTTGTGGCTGCCGGTGCAGTCGAGTGCAATGCTGAGCAATGATTCTTGAAAAGAATAGCAACTGAAACGGACTCTGTTGAAGCGGAAAAATAGTTTCCACGCAGTCAACTAGACGAGATGCGTTCGTGCGACACCATTTCAAGCCGCTGGCTGTCTTTGTTTTTGCTCAAGGCAATAACCATGATTTTTAAACAAACTATTGTCAACGCAACGCTCTCTGTTGCCTGCGTACTTGGCTGGGGATCGTGTGCCTCGGCTATGTATGACCCGTACATCGGACGCTTCGAGTCCAGAGACCCTATCGGGTACCATGATGGGCCAAGTCACTATATGCCGTACTTTGCGCCAAAAGGTCTAGACCCAACAGGCTTTTCCGTCGTCGAGGACTGTTTCACGGAGTGCGTTGATCCCAAAACCAATCAAGCATCGCTTGCATGTATCGCTGATTGTACTAAGCGCAAACGTTACCCAGAAACGCAAGATATTAGTGATTGCTGGGATCGGTGGTCAACTAAGTGCAGGGCAGATTGTTACGCACTTTACGTTGGCAATCGTTGGTTTCCAGATTGGTCGGGCCATGAGCGGTGCACGCATGGCTGTCAGTCACATTTAATTGCGTGTCAAGAAAAGTATATTCCGAGTATTTTGCCATTGAAATGCGATTCCCCCAGGTGCAATGACTACGCCCCTTCGGATGAGTACTCGGGTACCAATGCACGATGTTTCTGCAAGTGCGCTGGCAACAGCGATTGGGCGATGTATGTAAGAGGATGCCTGCGGGAACTCTACGATAAGGGAGTCGACTCACATCATGCACACATGCTCTGCTACAGCCGCGCTGATGGGTTATACAAGCGACCGACTGGGACCTTATTGAACTGTGCGGCACAATGTTTCAATTATTCATATGTATTTTGATCATGTATAATCCCTACACACCCTCGTCACATCCTAGTGCCCGAGAAGAATCTGTAACTTCAGCTAGTATCCCCGATTCATTCTATTGGCTGCTTGCATTGCATATTGCAATAACCGTAATTTCTATCGTCCTGAAAACGCTGCAGTTTCATTACTTCGAAGACTCATTCGACAATCCGGTCACCGTGATTGGAGGATATGTTTTTTTGTTTTCGATTTTGATGGGGTTTGTGCTGCTTGTATTAACGGGATATAACCTATTGAATGGAAGGAAAGTTGGTTGGCTGGCGATAACCTGGGTTCTACTTTCAGTTGTAGTAATTGGTAAGTTTATTTGGAGCTGCTTAGGGTTGGTATTTCTTTAGCGTTCGATCGGATGAATGCGACAGTCTTTGCGTAAATTACGCACAATTCGGACGCGTAAGATCCGCGAGGTACAAAAGAATAGCAACTGAAACGGACTCAGTTGAAGCGGAAAAATAGTTTCCACGCAGTTGGTTGTTATGGCATGCGGTTGGCTAAGGGGTTTAATGGGCTATTTGAGACTGATGACCATCAGTCCAATTGAGTGAGGATGCGAAAGAGTTCGCGATGATGCACCTGGATGCATCTTGCAAACGCACGAGAAATTGGTTTGGGACTGAAATTTGACCATCGAGACA
>JANODD010000340.1:0-10346 GCA_031412515.1 Planctomycetia bacterium
CTGTCGGAAAGTCGTGAACAAACGCAGTAGCGGAAGCCGTCAAGGCTTTCGGGAGTTGATATTGCGGGCCAAAGTTGCATGCACGAAATGCTTGACGCATTCCGCTACCGACTTTTCGCCATACCAGCTTCCAGCTTGCGAATGCTTCCAAAGACCAAGACTAATGTATGCCCCATTCAGCGACATTTATCGCCAAGCATTATAATCCTAATTTTCTTTGGCTACCTAAGTGGTGACGCTGTGACGCATTCTCCGCCGAAACATTCAGGAGGAAACACAGCAGATTTCAGTAAGGTAGCTGGTTTCGTGAGAAACCGGATGTACAAGAAAGTCACTAGTGCCCGCCGGTTTCTCACGAAACCAGCTACATTCGCGCCGGCGAAACGACGCGGGTAAACTAATTAATCGCCAGCAACAATCGACTTGGCGCTTCCAAATAGGCAATCACATCGTTCAGGAACCGTGTGGCTGTACCGCCATCCACCAAACGATGATCATAAGAAAGACTCAGCGGCATCATCAACCGAGCTTTAATGGAATCGTCAGGCATCACAACGGGCAGTTTACGAGTACGCCCAACCAGCAGAATCGCAACTTCAGGAACGTTGACAATCGGTGTGCTATAAGTGCCACCAATCGCGCCCAAGTTACTGATCGTAAACGTACCGCCACGCAATTCATTGACACCAAATTCACCGCCGCGTACACGCGCCGCTAGATCTGCCAGCGCACGGGCAATGTCAGGAATCGTCAGCGCATCTGCATGTCGAATGTTAGGAACAACCAGACCGCGTTCAGTGTCGACAGCGATACCGATGTTGACGTAATCCTTGTAAATGATCTGATCGTTTTCCATATCGATCACCGCATTCATCGCTGGATGATGACGCAGCGCCGTTGCAACCGCTTTGATCAAGAACGGCATTGTGGTGAGCTTGATACCCTGCGCCGCGTAATCGTCTTTGCTCGTCGCGCGGAAGGCTTCGAGATCGGTGACGTCAGCGTCATCAAAGTTCGTAACTCGCGGCACCGTGCTCCACGATTTGTGCATCTGGTTGGCGATGACTTTGCGAATCTTGGCCATACGCTCAGTGCGAACTGGACCATAATCATCTTGCGATGGTTGACCCGGCAAAGGTATGACTTTGTTGCCACCGACCGGTGATGCCAACGGTGGCGTTGATGAGGTAATTGTGTTGGCTTGAGGTGCACTTGGATTAGCGGCGGGTGCCACGGCAACTTGAGTTCGTGACGGTCCGGAACCACGAACAGCGGCCAGGACATCTTCGCGTGTAATGCGACCACCTTCGCCAGTTCCGCTGACCGTTGTCAAATCGATACCGACTTCGCGAGCGAACCTACGGACGGCTGGTCCTGCGGGTACTGTGTCACCTGCTTCCGCAGTTTCTACTGCGGGAGCAACTGCCACGGGTTGTGGCTCAGGTGCAGCGACTTGTTTTGCGACAGGTACCGGTGCAGGCTTGGGTTGTGGTGCTGCAGGAGCCGGTTTGGCGGGTGCAGGAGCTGGTTTTGCAGCCGCCGGTTTAGGTACTTCGGCCTTAGGTACTTCGGCCTTGGGTGGCTCAGCCGCAGGAACTGCTTTCGGTGCAGCCGCTTTCGGAGCTTCAGCAGCAGAGCCTTCGAGCTGCAGAATCACGCCGCCGATAGGTATCGACTGGCCCGCTGCAACAAGAATCTTGACGACTTTGCCTGCCGACGGACTCGGGATCGTTACGGTCGCCTTGTCGGTCTCAATTTCGAGAAGGCCTTGGTCCTTTTTAACGACTGCACCTTCGGCTACCAAAACTTCCAGCACATCGCCTGAAGTGATACCGTCGCCAAGTTCCGGAAGCTTTACGTCGATCGCCATGTTTCGTCCTAACTGTCTTTAGTCGCCACTTGCGGCATCATTTGTACTTGTGCGGTATTGTTTGGGTCCCGCGCGTTAACCCAAATCCGTTTTCCCCAACCTTATGCAAACTGCTGTGTACACCAGTGTCCTGCCAAGAAGATCAAATACATAGTTGTCGTTACTGTGGATTGGTCTTATCAGCCGAAAGGCGTTAGCCTCCGGTTAAGCCTTGAACCGGAGGCTAACGCCTTCCGGCTGATAGGTCACATGAAGCGACCGTTTTCATTTGATTCCTAAGCGGGACGCTCTCGCTAGCGTCCGGTTTTTGCGGTGTGAACGGGGCGCTAGCGCACTGCGGCTGATCCCGAAATCCAATCTGGACAGAGCACTACGCATACAGCGGATTGGCCTTTTCAGGGTTGTAATCCAGTTCCTTGATGGCTTTGGCTACATCTGCCATCTTCACTGTGCCAGCCTTCGCCTTCGCCAAGCGATACAAAGCAGCCAGCGCAATGGATTCGCCATCGATCTCGAAGTGACGACGAAGGGCCGCACGAGTTTCACTGCGTCCCATGCCGTCGGTACCGAGTACGAAGTAATCGCCAGGAATGTACCTAGTCAATTGTTCAGGCAGCGCACGCACATGATCACTGGCGGCGATGAACGGACCTTCGACACCTTCGAGCACTGTTTCGATATAGCTCTTCTTTGGAGTCTCATCAGGGTGCAAGAAATTCCAGCGTTCACAAGTCTGAGCGTCGCGGCGAAGTTGCGTGTAACTGGTCACACTCCACAGGTCGCTGGCAATGTTGAATTTCTCAGCCAGAATCTCTTGAGCCTTCTGTGCACAGCGGAGAATCGGACCCGTGCCGAACAGTTGCACGCGGGCCTTAGGCTTCTTGGCTACTTCGCGGCTAGCAAACTTGTAAATGCCTTTGATGATCCCATCTTCAACCCCTTCAGGCATACCTGGCATCTCATAGTTGTCGTTGCCGACCGAAATGTAATAGATGCCCGTTTCACCTTCTTGGTAAAGCCTCTTCAAGCCATCCATGACGATGACTGTAGTTTCATATGCGTAAGCAGGATCGTAGGCACGAATAAGCGGAAAAGCGATTGCGTTTAAGTGACTGTGACCGTCTTGATGCTGCAGTCCTTCACCATTCAGCGTAGTTCGTCCCGATGTTCCGCCGAGTAAAAAGCCCTTGGCTCGCATATCACTCGCGGCCCAGATCAAATCACCAACGCGCTGGAATCCAAACATTGAGTAGTAGATGTAGAACGGCATCATATTGACGCCGTGCGTGGCATAAGCCGTTCCGGCTGCATTGAAGCTCGCCATCGAACCGGCTTCGGTTATGCCTTCTTCCAGAATCTGCCCGTCGCGAGCTTCCTTATAATAAGACAATACGTGTGAGTCGACTGGCTCATAAAGTTGTCCCGAATGCGCATAGATGCCGACTTCGCGGAACATGCCTTCCATACCGAAAGTACGTGATTCGTCCGGTACAATCGGAACAATGTTGCGGCCAATTTTTGGATCTTGGCATAGCTTCGAGAGCAATCGCACAATGCCCATGGTTGTGCTTATCTCTTTGCCTTTGCTGTCACCGAGAAACGCTGAATAATCGCTGAGAGTTGGCACTTCAGTCACCGGCGACGTTGTCGGTCGACTCGGTACTGGCCCTCCGAGCGCCTTGCGGCGCTCGCGAAGATATTTCATCTCGATGCTTGACTCGGGTGGCTTATAGAATGGCGCATGCACCACTTCTTCATCGCTGATCGGAATACCAAAGCGACTGCGGAATTCAAGCAATTCTTGTTCGTTTAGTTTCTTCTGATTGTGAGCGATATTGCGGCCTTCACCGGCTTCACCCAGTCCATAACCCTTGATCGTCTTAGCTAAAATAACCGTCGGTTGACCCTTGTGCTCAACGGCGGCTTTATAAGCTGCATAAACCTTCTCAGGATCGTGTCCACCACGACGCATCTTCTCAAGTTTTTCATCAGAAAAGTTCGCAACCATCGCGGCCAGTTCAGGCGACTTGCCAAAGAAGTGCTCGCGAATGTACGAGCCCGGCATGCCACCGTACTTTTGATATTGACCGTCGACAACTTCGTTCATGCGTTCGACCAGTTGTCCAGTTTCGTCATGCTCGATCAACGAGTCCCAATCGCCGCCCCAGACAACTTTGATTACATTCCAGCCTGAACCACGGAAGACCGCTTCCAGTTCTTGAATGATCTTGCTGTTACCGCGCACCGGTCCATCGAGTCGCTGAAGGTTGCAGTTGATCACAAATGTCAAGTTGTCGAGTTTCTCGCGGGCTGCCAAATGCAACGCACCCAACGACTCGGGCTCGTCGCATTCGCCGTCACCCAAGAATGCCCAAACGCGTTGATTAGAAGTGTCTTTAATTCCACGGTCGCGAAGGTACTCGTTAAAACGAGCTTGATAGATCGCCATCAACGGCCCGAGACCCATCGAAACCGTTGGAAATTCCCAGAAACCAGGCATTAGCCATGGATGCGGGTAACTTGAAAGTCCGCTGACTTCTTGCAATTCGCGACGAAAGTTTTCTAAGTTCTCAACGTCAAGACGCCCTTCAACGAACGCTCGAGAGTACATGCCCGGCGAGGCGTGGCCTTGGAAGTAAATAATGTCGCCGTCGTAGCCCGATTCGCCACGACCTTTGAAGAAGTGATTGAAGCCCACTTCATAAAGAGTTGCACTGGATGCGAAAGTGCTGATGTGACCGCCGAGACCGTCATTCTTCTTGTTCGCGCGTTGCACCATCGCCATCGCGTTCCAGCGAATGATGCTCTTGATGCGGCGTTCGAGTTCGCGGTTGCCTGGATAGGCTGGTTGCCGGTGAGGCGGGATCGTATTGATGTAAGGCGTGTTGACTTCGAGCGGAACGTCGACACCTTCTTGACGAGCCCGCGTGTCCATCGACTTGAGAAGATACTTGACGCGCTCGGGGCCTTTGCTCTTCAGAACGTAATCGAGCGAGCCTTGCCACTCCGACGTTTCTACTGGATCGCTATCCACTGGAGCTGGAATTTGTCCATTGGCCACCACCTCAGACTCACCATCAGAAACGATTTCGGCATCAGCCATATCAACTCTCCAGGTTTAGAACGACGCGCCTTCAACCGGTAACTTTCTTACCCGTTGACGTTCTTTTCAATTTGTATTTTTACGAAGTGCTTCAAATATTAATCCGGGCTCAAGCAGATTCTGTACTAATCTCTCCAATTATCCAAGTCCAACCGATCGCCTGGCAAGCACTCGTCAGTGGACTTTTCGATGGTAAAAGATCAGGTGTTCGCAAGCTTTTAGGGCCAAAGTCTGCTTTTGCGCCTTAAACCGCCCCTGCGGGCTGAAGAATCACCTTCATTGCTCCTGGCTCGCCAGCGTAAAGTCGCTCGAACCAAGCTGGACCTTCATCTAAATTTGCCGTCGCCGTGATCAGTGGCTGCACTTTTATGTCCCCGCGGCTCAGATATTCTATGCATTGGGGGTATTCCCCGTTCGAGGCACAGCTTCCATAGATCGTCAGCTCGCGGGTCACAATGGCTTGCAAAGGCATCTCAACGTTTGGAGCCAAGTTGCCGACCAAGGTGATCGCTCCCCCTTTCCGAGTGCAGTCAATCGCCGTTTTCACAGTCGGAGTAGCCCCAACAACTTCCAGTGCAACATCCGCTCCTTGGCCACCTGTTAATTTCTTCACTTCTGCGACCACGTCAACCGATTTTGCATTCAACGTAAAATCAGCTCCTAACGACTTGGCAACGGCCAGCTTGCTATCTTCGAGATCCACCGCGATCACTCGAGCTGCACCTGCCAATCGAATTGCTTGCACGACCAGCAATCCGATCATACCGCTGCCAACGACCACTGCCGTATCGCCAAGTTTCACAGGTGTTCGATTAGCAGCATGCACTGCAATCGAAACCGCTTCGATAAGTGCCGCGTGTTCGAATTTCAGTTGAGCAGGAAGGCGATACGCGATGTTGTACGGCACTTTGACGTACTCAGCGAACGCGCCGTCGCGTTTGAATTCATTGCAGGAAACACCGAGAACTTGGCGGTTTTCGCACAAATTGATCGAGCCCCGTCGACAATAAGCGCAGTGACCACAGGACACGGTCGAGTCAAAGGTGACTCGATCTCCCTCTTTAAAACCCTTTACATTCTTGCCCACTGCAGTCACAACCCCAGCCGCTTCGTGGCCCATGACCAGCGGCGGAATCCGTCGTCCGGTCGACCCGTCGTAACCATGAATATCGCTGCCACAGATACCACACGCCTTCACCTGGACCAGCAGATCTTCAGGCCCGACCTCCGGCATCGGCATGTCGACAATGTTCAGTTTTTTATATTCGCTCAGCAGCATGGCTTTCATGATTCTTCTTTCAATAGAGGTCTCTTTATCTTAGCTGGAGCTACTGTCCTGGGTAGCGGAGGGCAAGAGATGATTATTTAAGGTTGAGGCAGTTTGCCTATGCTATAATTACTCACCCAAAAGTAGCAAATCCTGTAACGATCCCGGGAAGGCCGGGAGATGATGCAAAACACTATCAAGAACGTATCGTAAGATCTGCAGTGGAGGAAAGTCAGAAATGAGTGATGCTTCGACTGGCCAAAGCAAAAACAAATGATGACGACTACATAATTGTAATGCAGCTGGCCAATCGGCACTGGCTCTTGCAAATGAAGGCGAGAACCCATTTTCATTTGATCGTAAATGACTATCGATAACTAAAAATTTCGCCTTGAGTCGTAATCCATGCTCTATCGCCTACGGCCAGCTTAACGACATGGGTTCCAGTAAACTCGCCGATCGCTGGCAACACCAACTGCCCCCGCGAATACCAAAAGCAAGGCAACTTGCCGAAGTGTTCCGTTCTTGAAGAAACTCGAATCGCTGGATGAATGTGACCGCATAAGTAGATATCTCCTGGGGGAACTTCGATGGGGTGATGTCCGATCGCAACTTTATCAATGATCATCCCGGGCTCGACAATTTGGATAGGCCAATCCTTTGGCAATCTTCCAACGCTGATATCATGATTGCCTCGAACGAGAATAAACTCAACGTCGCATTGGTCTGCAAAGAAGTTTTCCAGCGATTGACGAACACCATTAGAAAGCGACGATCTTTCATGAAACATGTCTCCCAAAATACACAGCCGCCGCGCGATGGTCTGATTCAACATGCGAGCAATTTTTTCGAGCGTCGCGTCAGTCGAGCCACTAGGGACAGGTATGCCATGTCTCCGGAATGTCGCTTCTTTCCCAAAATGGGTGTCTGCAACAAACAGCATGGATTGTGATGGTCGATACAAACCACAATCAGCAAGCAACTGAAAAGAGTGACCATCCAGTTCAACGTCGATCGCTTGGGGCATGAATAGTTCGTCTGCGGCTTCTGCGCCAAAAGAAATTAAGGGCTAGCGGCCAGTTCTAATTCAGCCTGCATACGCGCAATACGCACAGCAAGTGATTCACTACTGATACGCTCGCGGAGTTTGTCGACAAGCAATGGAAATGCAAGCGGCGTGACCCGCTCAGGCTTTTCAATGACGATGCGGCTGTTTGCAATGCGCTCAAGGGCCGTCCGCATTCGGTCCGCTTCAAGTTGGAAATCTAGAACTTCTCGTCGACTTTGCTCGAGCAACATGTTTCCAGGATCGTACTTTTCAAAAACATCGAAAAACAGATTACTGCTAGCTTGTAAGTGTCCTGCACTTTTACGTTGGCCTGGAAAACCTGGATTGATCAGTCCCGCGATGCGTGCAATTTGGCGGAACTGACGCTTGGCCATTTCGCTCGCATTCATACAGTGCAGTATATCTTCGACTAGCTTTTCCGTTCGTAAGATACCTTGGCTGATCGCTGCACTAATATCAATGTCGTGGGGTGACTGCATGACTAAACCGTGATCATTGCAGGCAACCGTGATGGTACTCTCTTTAAGTCGCGATATTCGGTAAGCAAGTAGAACGGCGAGCCCCTCGTGAACAAGTCGCCCTTCGAACGGAAAGACAAAGATCTGATAACCATCTCGAGTCTTAATTTTCTCGATCAACAACTCATCTTCCTTTGGAATGCTACTCCACCTTTGTTGCAACTCGAGCAAGTCGCGGAGGGCCTTCATCTCCCGACCAATTAACTTCCCTTGCGAAGCCTCAGCAATTTTTCTCCGCAGCGCGGCGCTTAATTCTGCAGAAAGAGGCATCCGACCACCCATCCATCTCGGCACCGTGTCGGGCTTTCCTGTGGCCCGCTTCACGTAGGCGACGTTATCGTGGATGCGAAACATCGCGACCAATCGTCCGGCGAACAAGAACCGATCACCGGTCTTCAACTTTGATAGAAAGCTCTCTTCGGCTGAACCAAGCGGTTTTCCTTTTTGAAATTTGACTTGCATGGCTGCGTCAGCAACGATCGTACCGATGTTCATGCGGTGATTGGTTATCGTCCTTCGTTCAATAACTTCGAATCGACCGTCAACGATCTTTACTCGGTGGTAGTCTGGGTATGCGGTCAGCGAACTGCCACCGCGCACGACAAAATCCAAAACCCACTGCCACTCCTCGTCACTCAGCGACTGATAAGCGACGGTCGATCGCACTTCGTCGCGTAATTCATCTGAGGTGAAACCACCTCCGATCGCAATCGTGACAGCGTGTTGAGCAAGCACATCGAGCGGCTTGTTTAACAGCGGTCGTGCTTCGAGATGTCCTTGCTTGATCGCATCTTGAGCCGCAGCCAATTCGATCAACTCGATGGCATTGGTTGGCACAAATGCCAGTCGACTGACTGCATCGGGTTGATGACCGCTACGACCAGCTCTTTGCAACAATCGAGCCGAACCTTTGGGGCTTCCGATTTGAATGACTAGATCGACTGCCGTAAAGTCAACGCCCAAGTCGAGACTGCTGGTACAAACGACCGCACGCAACGACCCTTTGCGAAGTCCATCCTCGACCCACTTTCGAACCGACGCGTCGATGGACCCGTGATGTATCGCGATAAGTCCTGCCCAGTCGGGTCGCTGTTGCAAAAGTTGTTGGTACCATATCTCCGTTTGTGATCGTGTATTGGCAAAGATCAATGTGCTCTTTACCTTTGAAATCAACTCTGCGACCTGGGGCACCATCTTGGTACCAATGTGACCCGACCATGGAAAGCGATCAATGCGAGTCGGAATCACTGACTCGAATTTCAGTCGCTTCTTCGTGACGCCTTTTATAATAACTTCGTTACCCGAAGGCTTTGTGCCGATGAGAGACTGAAGAGCTTGATCCAAGTTGCCGAGCGTCGCCGAGACTCCCCAGACGCGAAGTTGTGGATTCAGTTTACGAAGTCTAGCCAAAGCTAGTTCTGTTTGAACGCCTCGCTTCGTTCCCAAGAGCTCATGCCACTCGTCCACGATGACCGCTTTTACACTGGTGAGCTGCTCGAGTAGTTTTTCATGCGACAACATCAATGAAAGACTCTCGGGAGTTGTCACCATCGCCGTTGGCAGACGATTCAACTGACGTGCTTTGAGACTCGCTTTGCTGTCGCCTGTACGTGACTCCAATCGCCACGGAAGTTTTAATCCATCGATCGGTTGTTGCAGGGCTTTCTCAGTGTCACCAGCGAGCGCTCTTAGTGGAGTAATCCACAAGACGTGCAATGGCGGCGGGCGTTTGGGATTCCATTTTGATTGATCAGGATTTTCCGTCATCCATTCCAGCAGCGGCCCCATCCAAACAGCTAACGTCTTACCAGTGCCAGTCGCCGAATGCACCAGACCACTCAGCCCATCTTGATAAGCACGAAAAACTTGGCGTTGAAAACGAAACGGCTTCCATCCGATCGACTCGAAATATCGGTCCACGATTTGGGTTGCAGTCGTTTGTTCACGTTTTTTTAACATCGGGGTTTTAATGCTGTATCTCGCTGCAAAGGTGATCTCCCGTTAGTTCTAATGTTGCGCATTTCGATTTGTGTGCCACTGGCTTGCCCCACAGAGTCTGGATTTATGTCGGACTTTACTGGGCAAGGCCAGTGAAACGGAGTAGGTGACTCTAACTGCCGTTACCGGTCCAACGCTAACTCACTCGCCGTGCAAGTTGTCGAAGTTTGGACGAAAGTGAAATCCTAGTCATTCAAATACATGCGTCACCGCCGTGGTTGATTTCTGTTTGGTAAGCGCCGCTAAACGCGACGTTGACTACTTCGGTAACCATTGTGCAGAGCGCCTACGCATCGGAATGAAACTTTTTTATTCGAAATCCTTCGCTTCGGTACACTGGCCTTTCCCAATCGCATCCGGATTCCCAGATGCGATTGGGAAAGCCAGATGGGATGAAAAGAGTTCGTCACTCCATGACCTATAGTTGGTGACGAGAATTTTAATCCCATAACTAAGTCTGGAGTGACGAACATGCTAAGTATAACCGATTGGTTCTGTTACGTTGGTTTTGACTATCACAA
>JANODD010000341.1:0-15402 GCA_031412515.1 Planctomycetia bacterium
TTGTTACCTTGGCCAAGAGACCATTGCGCGATTGGACGCGATTGGACAATTGCAAAAGAAACTCTGCCTTATCCGAATCGAAACGTCTGCAACGATTGAAGCCGGCGCACCGCTTATGAAAGCTGACCAGCAAGTCGGCCAGATCACTTCAGCGTCACTCGACGCGACAAGCAGTTTTGTTTTAGCGCTAGCTTATTTGCGAAGAGGCAACTTCGAACCTGGTTTGCAACTAACGTGCAACGGTGCAGAGACCGTGGTAGCACCGCGCATCATTGCTTAGTCGACCGACGGCAACGCAGCGAGTTTTGACTTTGTGTGCCACTGGCTCGCCAGTGTACCGAAGCGAACCGGCTCGAATTACATATGTCTTCCCGATGCGCGGACGCACTGCATAACGGTCGCCGAAGTAATCAACGTCGCATTTATCGGCGCTCACGATATTTTAGTCCACCACCGCGGTGATACATGAATTGGAATGTCTTGTAGTTCATTTGCCTTCAAACTTCGACAACATTCGCGGCAAGTGAGTTAGCATTGGCACGGGTAACGGCGATTAGAGTCACCGACTCTGTTTCACTGGCCTTGCCCCGTATGGTCCGATATAAATTGGACTCTGTGGGGGCAAGCCAGTGGCACACGAATCCGATTTCCTAGCACCTTTCACCCTCCCGCGACGGCACCCCAAATGATGAATGGTTGTTCTCCGGCTACTACGGCATCAGGCACAAGGGTCTCGGGCGGTTCGTGCGATACGTCTTTTTCGCAAACGAAATATCGCAACAGTGGACGACGTTTCTTCGTAACATGATCACGAATCGTTCCACGAAGCGCTGCGAAACGCAATTCGATGGCGTCGATGATTGAGTCATGCGTTACCGGCGATTCTACTTCAATCGAAATTTCTGGATCGATCTTTGCAAGCGTTTGCAAATGATACGGCAGGATGACTCGGATCGAGTGCTTCGTCATGGCAACGTTTGGACCTCGACGGATAGCACGCGTGGCAAGTCATGAACGATGGCCGACCAGTTGTCCCCGCCATCGGGCGAAACATAAACCTGGCCGCCCGTAGTTCCAAAATAGATTCCGCAATCGTCGAGCGTATCGGTTGCCATCGCGTCTCGCAGAACGTTGACGTAGCAGTTTTCCTGTGGCAGCCCATTGGTCAGCGGCTCCCACTCGGTTCCACCTGTACGGCTACGAAAAACACGGAGCTTACCTTCGTGAACGTAGTGCTCCGAGTCACTCTTGATGGGCACAACGTAGATCGTCTCTGGTTCGTGTGCGTGCACTTCGATCGGGAAACCAAAATCGGTCGGAAGGTTGCCGCTGATGTTCGTCCAAAGCTCCCCTGCGTTGTCAGTTCGCATCACGTTCCAGTGCAACTGCATGAATACAACTTCCGGTCGCGTTGGATGCAATGCAAGTCGATGTACACAGTGCCCGATCTCAGCATCGGGGTCGGGAATGTATTTGCTTTTCAGTCCACGGTTGATGGGCTTCCAAGTCTCGCCGCCATCATCAGTGCGGAAAGCGCCGGCTGCCGAAATCGCTACATAAATTCGCTGAGGGTTGGTCGGGTCCAGCAGAATGGTATGCAATCCAAGTCCACCTGCGCCCGGTTGCCATTCCGAACCGCGTTGAGCTCTAAGGCCTGGAAGTTCTTTCCACGTTGCCGCGCCGTCATTAGAGCGAAACAGAGCAGCGTCTTCAGCACCCGCATAAACTACATCGATTTCCGTAAGCGATGGTTCGAGATGCCAAACACGCTTGAACTCCCATGGATGTGGCGTGCCGTCGTACCACATGTGAGTGCCAACTTCTCCCTCATACACGAACTTGTTGCTAGCACCAGGTGGTTGGCCGGTGAAGTCCGGAGCTGGTTCCCCGCCAGGCTGGTCCCACGTTTTGCCGCCATCGTTTGATCTCTGAATAATCTGGCCAAACCAATCGCTGCATTGGGAGGCGTAGATGCGATTCGGATCTAACTTCGAGCCCTTCATATGGTAAACCGTCCAGCCCGCGAACAACGGACCTTCTACGTCCCATTTTTCACGCTTACCGTCAGACGAAAGGATAAACGCACCTTTAGCTGTGCCAACCAGTACTCGTACTAAGGTCATCGTTTTCTCCGTCAAGTTTAAGAAATGTGTGACTGTGGCTGAGCTTTGGAAGCCATGCCTCAAATCCCTCTGTCAAGAATTCAGCAGCATAAACTGATAGTCGTTTCGGAATGACGCGAATCGACTTTTCTTCACCAAATTTTTCGCAAGAATTCTCTTTAAACCTCCTGTGGGTTGATTCCGATCTAGCCGAGTATTATGGTTACGCAAACAAGTCTGCGCAATACATGCCTAAAAGCTCCTTCTCGTCCCCCGAAGTACCGGAGATTCATCGTGAAGTTTTTTGTAGTCAACTTTAACAGTGGTGCATCACGTACCGCGATCGCTGTGGCCATGCTAGTCACGGCTTTGTTAACTGAAGTTCATGCCGAGACCTTGAACGTTTGGCTTGGAACCGGACGCAGTTCGCTGAGCAAAGGTATCTATCACTGTCGCTTTAACACCGAAGACGGCAAACTGACCGAGCCGACTTTAGCGGCTGAGATGGAAAGTCCTGGCTTTCTTGCGATGCATCCCAGTCAACCGATTTTGTATGCGGTTGGCGGGTTGAAAAACGAACAGGTGGTGGCAGCTTTCGCGATAGACAATAGTAGTGCCAGCGCGCCGTCACTGAAGTTTCTCAATGCGGTCCCGATTGGTGATGGCGGTGCAGCCCATGTGTCGCTGGATCACAGTGGAAAGACGCTCTTTACAGCCCAATACGGCGGCGGTTCAGTGGCAGTGTTCAGCCTGAATGCGGATGGATCAATCAAAGAACGTAAACAATTGATCGATCACGAAGGCGGAGCCAAAAAGGTAGACGGTCGCCAAGATGCATCGCATGCTCACTGGACCGGCGTGTCACCTGACAATCGATTTGCTTTTGTGCCCGACCTCGGTTTGGATCAAGTGGTCGTCTACAAATTCGATGCAGCTGCAGGAACCATCGCCCCTCATGGCAAAGGTATCGTTCCACCGGGCAGCGGTCCCCGTCACATGAAGTTTCATCCTGGTGGCAAGTGGATCTATGTGTTGAATGAATTGGGACTGACTGTAACGCTTTTTGATTACGACGCGAATTCTGGCACGATGTCTCCAAAGCAAACCATTGAAACTGTCCCCGCCGATCAACTTACCCGCGAAAAGGCAAAAAGCACATCAGAGATTCGCATTCATCCCAACGGAAACTTCGTGTACGCCGCGAATCGCGGACACGATACGATTTCTGTTTTCAAAGTAAACGAGAGCAGCGGCGAGTTGACGAAAATTCAAATAGAGAATGTCCGTGGTGCGACGCCGAGAAATTTCAATCTCACGCCAGATGGCAAATGGTTGCTAGCGGCCGGGCAGTTGTCCAACACCCTGGGTGTGTTTTCGATCGACCAAAATTCTGGCATGATCACGTTCCATCAGACGAGTGTTTATGCGCCGACTCCGATTTGTGTTCTGGTCGACAAAAGCGGTAAGGAGTAAGGAGTGAGGAGTGAGGAGAGTAGAAGATGGTAAGGTAGCTGGTTTCGTGAGAAACCGGAGGCATCAGAAAGGTCACCAGCGCGCCGGTTTCTCACGAAACCAGCTACATTTGCTCGTTGAAGTGTTTCAAAACGTTGGGGTTTACCGTTGTCCCCAGGGTGTCGCGAAAACGGGGCTCAGTGACTACAATTCGCTCTTTCAAACTTCACTGAACATGCGATAGGAAAGAGTCAGAGATGGCAACGACACCTGGGTTAGCCCACATGGTTTACTTTGAACTAAGCGATTCCTCACCAGCGAAAATCGCCGAGCTAATCGCTTCATGCAAAGAGTATTTGGATAACCATCCCGGCTTGGACTACTTCGCCGTCGGTCGACTGAATCCAGATTTGGCACGCCCGGTGAATGACCGATCGTTTCATGTAAGCCTACACACCGTTTTCGCTGATCGCGCGGCGCATGATGCGTACCAAATCGAACCACGCCATCTAAAGTTCATTGAATTGAACAAGCCAAACTGGAAGAACGTCCGCGTCTTTGATTCTGACTTGGCTTAAGAAATGTAGCAAGTTTCGTGAGGAACCGGAGCGTAGCGGCGACCCGTCTAGTGCAGCCGGTTTCTCACGAAACCAGCCACACCGGCATACGCCAGCTACACAGGAATACGGCAGCTACACAGGAATACGATTCGGCGTGTGAAATTTTCGCACGTCGATGTAATCCATCGATGCAGCTCTAGCTGCTTGAATTCCCAGATCAGAGTCTTCGTAGACCAAGCACCGCGTTGGGTCGACTCCTGCACGCCTGGCGGCTTCAAGAAAGACGTCAGGCTCGGGCTTGTGACGAACGGTGTCTTCAGCGGCCACGATGTCGTTGAACAAGCCGTCGCAACCGATTTGCGTAATCTGTTGCTTAATCACTTCGCGAAATCCACCGCTGGCTACGATCATTGGCAACCGATGGTGGAAGTGACGAGCAACGGCAACCACATAGCCGATGGGTTCAAGCAAGTAGAGCAGCTCTAGAAACGCGTTCTCTTTCTCAACGGCGGCTTTCGGAGCGTCGACGGCAACGCCTTGTTCGTCAGCCAATATGCGAATGATTTTGTCTGTAGGAATGCCCCCAAGCGAATAGAAGCGGTCTTCCGGAAAGTCAATTCCGTAGACTCTCATTGTCTTCGTCCAAGCAACGAAGTGGACCGGCATCGAGTCGGTGAGTGTTCCGTCACAATCGAAAATCAGAGCTTCGTAGTCTTTGCGAGGCATGGCTGGGTTCATGCCTAAATATTACCCGCAAAAGGGTCTGCTAGGGAGACCACACCCGATAGGTGAATGCTGTGAAGCATTTTCCGTAGTTAAGTAGCTGGTTTCGTGAGAAACCGGCTGCAGTAGAAAGATCATCTCTGCAACCGGTTTCTCACGAAACCAGCTACATGGTTCGGCCGCAAGATTATTTATCCGCGACGAACAGGCTGAGGTGGAGCTTTGGGTGCAGGAGCACTCGTTGAAGTTTTTGACCGGCTAAAGAAGTTAGGCGTACGGTTTCGGAGTTGGTACCGCGAAGCGACTTCGATGGAATCGACAGACGTTCCCGTCGAGGTCTTTGGCAGACCCGAGAATTCAATTGCACCGCCCATGATGATCATGGTAATTGCTAAATGGTATCGCACTGCCTTAGTTACACTTGACATTGGATTGCCCCTCTTGATGTCGGTGCCGATTCGAATTACCGAAGATGATACACGGACATTCGCAAAGCACGTACCACATTCTTACGTTGCTCGCTTCTGTCTGCGATTTGCCCTTGAGTCGTAGAGTTTCAAGCAAAAACTCGAAGGCTTTTTCGTCGCATGCGCGATTGGAAAGCTAAGTTAACCTTGGTCTAGCAATCTGGAAGGTCGAATATTTGTTGACAAAATGCATCCGTACGTTGCATTTAAGAAACATCGCATTGAAGTGGTGCCTTAAGGCAACGCTGTGAAGCATTCCGCAGAAGGTAGCTGGTTTCGTGAGAAACCGGAAGCACTAGAGAGGTCACTAGTGTGCTCCGGTTTCACACGAAACCAGCTACATTTGCTCTCCGAAATGCATCACGCCCTTAAAGCACCTCGCAAGCGCTCATTCGGCCATTGTTCTGGTCTGGGGTATCAGAATAAGGAATGGAACGCCGCCGATTTTTGCATCATGAGTCTCGCAATGTACATCCGCCGTTTACTGTCGGTTTTCGGGTTAGCTACTTTTATTTCACTCACCGGTCTTTCTTCTAGTCGCTTGCACGCGCAGCTTGAATTGTTCGTCGCAACGTATGGCAGCAATGGAAACATTGGTAATTCGTCTTCGCCATTAGCAACAGTAGACGGCGCGAGACGGCGCCTCGCAGCCATCCGTAATCAAGCTGATTATCGACCGCAGGCGGTTAGCATTACCGTTCGTGGCGGGCTTTACGAATTGACTGCACCGCTCGCCTTTAATGATTCCGATGGTGGCACCGCTGAGTTCCCAGTTACTTATCGCGCGGAGTCCGACTCGATTGTAATTTTGCGCGGTGGAGCAGCAATTGAACGCTTTCAGTGCGTGGCAAGCGAGCCATGTGAGTATGTGTTCGCCAACCGGCATTGTGTATGGCGAGTGGATTTGACAAGTTTTGATTTTCCAGGCTTGGAGGAAGCCAATTTCACATTGCGCTCACGTGGATTGCATCGCGAGATGGAGGCTGAGGCCATCCACCTGATCGTTGACGGACGGACGCAAATGCTCGCGCGTTGGCCCAACAAAGGATGGGCGATTGCGAGCCAGGTTGGAGCGGACAAAAACAGTTGGTCAACTGAAACCAACGAACTGGGATTGAGCAATTTCCCAAATGGTCCGCATACGTGGGCGCATGGTTTCTGGTCCAGCGATTGGGAAGATGCTTGCCACCGGGTTGAGTTTGCAACGACAGGTTCGATGACCAACTTTCGTTTTTGCGAGACTCAGAAAAGTGAAATAAAGCGTGGAGCGCGATTCCGGATTGAAAACGTCGCCTCGCAATTGGACCAGGAGGGGGAGTGTTTCATTGATTGTGTTACAAAGCAGGCGTATGTGTACAGCGAATCGGCCGCTCCAAAATCTGCGTTCATTTCACGCTTGCTGTGTCCGCTTTCATTTTACGGCGTATCGAATTTGAACTTCGTCGGATTCACGATTGAAGGCGCACAAAGCTGCGGCGTTGAAATCGCCGGCGGTGAACGTGTCTCGCTAAAAGATTGCGAGGTGCGTCACGTGGGTAATACATGCGTCCATGTTTATCATGGCGATTCGCACTCAGTCACCGATTGCAACTTGCATGACTCGGGAGCCGGTGGGATTCGCATCGAAGCGGGTGAACGAAGTACTTTGACGGCCTCGAACCACCGAATCGCCGACAACCGCATTCATCACTTCAGCCATTCGCATCTTTCCTACCGACCAGCGGTCAGTGCAATCGGTGTTGGAATCACCATCGAAAGCAATACGATTCATAATGGACCACATGCCGCGATTATTCTTGAAGGGAACGATCATATCGTCGCCAACAACAGGGTTTCGCACGTTTGCCTAGAGACAGACGACGTCGGCGCAATTTACATCGGTGGCAATCCAACCTACCGAGGAAATCGGATCGTCGACAATCACATTCACAACCTTGGTCATGCAGGTCGAACAGGCGTCGTTGGCATTTATCTCGACGACTTCATCAGTGGCACGACGGTTACTGGCAACGTCTTGCAATCCATGCCGCGCGGCATCGCTATCGGAGGCGGTCGCGACAACTTAATTGAAAACAACATCATCATTGGTTGTTTAGCAGCGATTCAAGCCGATGCTCGTGGGACGACTTGGGCCAGCGAGTTCTTTTCTGATTCAGATTCAATCTACCAGCAACTTTACCGTGACGCGATGCAGAATGAGGCGTTCACAGAACGCTATCCCGAGCTGACTGCTACATTCGACGATTCTCCCGAACTGCCCAAAGGTAATCAGATCGTCGGCAACTGGATCGACAGCGCGATTGGCATCGATTTACAAGATTCCCCAACTAAGCAATTGGTTACGACCGAGCGAAACATCTTGAGTGCACTGCGTTACTTAGTGGATCGAGGCGCTGGTCAGTTCGAACTCAACGCCGCCGGTGAGGCTTTACTAGCTGATCAGAAGAATGATTCGATTCGCAAAAGCCGCTACATACGCGTGGTGGACTCGAATCAAGAATCTAGCCCATCGGATAAAGCTAGATAGAAGTTAAAGTAGCTGGTTTCGTGAGAAATCGGTGCGCACCGGTTAGCCTTCTTATGCATCCGGTTTCTCACGAAACCAGCTACCTTTGACTCAGATTTCGATCCAGACTGAATCCTCGCGGAGTTCGATTGCAAAACAATCAAGCATCTTTCTTTGGGTCAAAAGATTCACTCCGTCGGTAATGTTGTACTGCCAACCATGCCATGGGCATGTGATGCAGTTGCGATCAAGTTTACCTTGGGCGATCGGACCGCCCTGATGAGCGCACATGCCGTCGATCGCGACAAATTGCTCTTCAGTACGAAAAATTGCGACAACTCGGCCTGCAATCAGGAGCTCGCGACCTTGGCCCATCGTCCAGTCAACTATTTTGCCCGCTTCATGCCAAGCCATTGAGCGACCTGTTTCTGTAACGCGTAAACTCGTCTGAGTCGATCGATAGCTTATTTAGGCGGCTGAGCGAGGGAAGCGCGAACGATGCGGTTGTCGTTGCGAATAAAGATGCTCTTCTCGGCAAAGGCAGGATGTGACCAACACACACCACCACGCTGAGGTAACTGAGCCTTAGTCGGTTCGATCAACTGGCAACGATCAAGGATTTTCAAACCAGTCGGCGAAAGATTGGTGATTAGCAGCTCACCACGTTCGTTGAACATCCAGACTGTATTTGTATTTGCTTGTTTGACCATATGGATCGTCGACCAACGAGCTTTAGGAACGGCCGATAGGTCTTCCCAAATTCGATCACCGGTATTGGCGTTCAAGCAACGGAATTCACCGTAGCTGTCAACGCCATAGACGTAATCGCCTTCAAAGATCGGGGTACCAATCATGGTGTGCAATGATGCAGTATTCTGTTCGTCAGTACCAATGGCTCGCCAAATAACGGAAGAAGTCAACTTGTCTTTGGGGGTTCGAATCATAAGCGACCCATCGTAGAAACTAGAAACGAATACACGTTCGTTATCAACACAGGGCGTCGCAATGCCGATTGGCATATTGCGTGGTAACATCGGATGAGCCCAATGAACTTTACCTGTATTCGGATCGAGGCCCGAAAGACTCTCGCCGGTCCAGCATACCAGGACGTCTTGTCCGGCTTGCTGAATAACAACAGGTGAAGAGTAACCAGCTCGCTCGTTGAGTGATCGCCAAACTTCCTTGCCATCAGCGAGATTGAACGCCACCATGCAAGCCCCATCAGCGCCGGAGACTTGAAGGATGACGGTCTGTTTGTAGATCAGCGGTGAAGCGGCAATGCCCCAAATCGGCATTTGGATGTCGTATTCTTTGTTCAGGTCACGTTTCCAAAGGATCTTACCTGTCGCTGCATCGAAACAGTGAAAGAAGCCCATCGAACCAACTGCATAAGCTTTGCCGTTGTCGATAGTGACACTCGCTCTCGGGCCAGCCTTATAGCTAACGGTGTACTCGGCAGGATAGGTATGCACCCAGACTTCTTCGCCAGTGGCCGAGTCCAAACAAATCACACGTTCGTCGGTAGCGGTGCGATCCATCACGTAGACTTTGCCTTCGGCGACGGTCGGCCCCGAGTAGCCCGACCCAATTTCTTTGGACCAGACCAGTGGAATTTGCCCGTCAGGCAGTTCTTTCACTAGTCCCTCGACATGCCAGACACCATCCCGGCCCGGCCCACGCCACTGTGGCCAGTCTTCAGCCTGGGCGGTTTCGTTTTGCCAAGTTGCCGTCAACAAGGTCGTTGCAAATGCAAGAACAAATAACTTGGTCATTGAATAAGCGGCCACTATGTCACTCCGATAACGAAAAAACGTGCTGCGGTTGCTGATTGCCAGTTTAATAGACCCGGTTTAATAGACCCAGTTTAATAACCAGTCTAACAGGCTCATTTTTCAGGGGCAGGCAATGGGGTGGGCGAAACAAAAATATGTTCTGCCTACAAACGAAACCAGGCAGGCTTTGAGGCCTGCCGCGGTCGAGTGAATTGATAGACGGTGGTCGCCCACAATTGGTTGAAGCGCAGAGATCTACAGCCTGAGTCAACCAACGGCTATTGCCAGTTATTTCTTGCGATGGCGAATACGTGCGCGCATACGGCGTTTTTTGCGACCAATCTTTCGTCTACCCTTGCCCGTCTTCTTCACTCCCACGAGATTCTCTCCAGCGTACGACTTAGTGTGTATGAAATCGCGACCCTATCAGCATTTGCCGTAGTCGAGGCGATAGGTTACCACAGAACCCTTGGTTTAATCAATACGTGCATCGGGCCTTGGACCCTGAGCGGCCAAAAAACTCCCACATTCTGGTTTTTGGGCCTTAAAAGTAGGATTAAGGCTTGTGGGGTGCACGTGAGTCGCACCCTGTAGAAGCGACCCACGCTTTTGGGCCACGATTTCCGCCAGATTTTCGCGACTCAATCACCAGAAGACCACCTGAAGCGGTTGAGGCCACGCTATCAACGCGTTTGCATGAAGTGATTACAGATGCTGGCGGCGTGCATGAATCATGGACGCGTGATAACTTGAATGAAGTGAGTGATCGGATTCTGACGCTCGGCAGTCGCTCGATGACTGCCGCTAAGTCGTCTTACACGGAAAATATTGGACCAGCGAATGTTTGTTGGATGTCGTGTTGCGTTGGCTGCCGTCGCCATTCTCGTTTCAGTTCCTACAAATCAAGCGACCGGGCAAGTCGCTTTACCGCAAGCTGACGCAAGGGTTCCGCGAGCCGTAGCGGGCGAACCATTTGGAGTGTTAAATCTCGAAGTGCCTTTGCCGCCGGGGTTTACAAATGAATCGGTGCGAGTCTTGGTGCAGGACGCCGAAAATAGGATTTTCTACCCGGCTGTAACCGTGCAATCAGTCGAAGTGACTGAGCAGGGCCCGCAGCCGCAAGGTGGTCGTTTGCTCGGCGGTGGGGCGCTGATTGATCGACTGCGAAATGCATTACGTGGTAAGGAAAAGCGGACCATACCGGTTGCCGTGCGAGTCTCGGCGTTGTACCGCGGCGCGGGGCAACTGGATATTCAGTTAGTTGGTGACATCCAACAGCGGTTTACGATTCAGCCCATCGCAGCCCCTCAGTTCCACGAACCCATGTTAGCGGCATGGTGGGAAGACTATCTGGTCGAAGCAAAGCGAGCCGTGGACGCTGGTGATCATCCAACGCTGGTACAAAAGTACTTGACCAGTATGCTGGCGCGACGACTGGGCGTGGAGTATGTAGACCTCGATCCACCTGATCCCGAAAAGAAGCCGTTAGCACAGCCGCTCGATACATTAGCGCTGCTAGCCGCGATCGAACCTCTGCGCGATGAGATGCTGGAAGACGTACTGCGAAGCCCGAATTCAGCGGCCGAAGCAACTCGCCCAGTACCACCAGCTCCACAGTGGGCACCCACGGCATTGCCACCGGTCCCGCCTAATGTTGTTATTGAGCCAATCGCGACGCGTGTGCCACCAGAGTGTTTTTATCTGAGGTTCGGTTCATTTAATAACTACCTTTGGTTTCAGGAGTTGTCGACACGATTTGGTGGTGATATCGGACAAGCCATTTTAGTTCGAGGTTTTAATTACGAAGCCAGCGCGCGCATGGAACGAATGTTGGCGACGAAGTTGACCGCAGTCGGCAAAATGTTTGGTGACAAGATCATCGATGACATGGCACTGATCGGTTCTGACCTTTACGTCAAAGAGGGTGCGAGTCTTGGAGTATTGTTCTCAACAAAGAACGCTGCCTTGCTGGCCACAACTATGCAAGGCGAGCGCAAGGCAGCGGCTAAAGCCAATCCTGGCGCTTCGATGGAAATGGTGAATATCGCGGGTAAGGATGTATCTCTACTGAGTACGCCCGATAACCGACTGCGCTCATTCATAGCAACCGACGGTGACTATGTTTTTGTAACAACCAGCAGCACGTTAATGCGCAGGTTCCTGGAGGTTGGCAGCGGTGAGCCATCGCTGGCTTCAATGCCCTCGTTCCAGTGGTCACGAGCTTGGATGCCAGAAGCCAACAACTACAGCGTATACGCATATTTTTCGCCCGAATTCTTTCATCAGTTGGTGAGCCCGCAGTATCAAATTGAACTTCGACGAAGACTCGAATCGATCGCACACTTGGAAATCGCTGAAGTAGCCAGCGCGGCAGCGCAGGCTGAAGGCTTTGCGGCTGACGATGTATCTGGAATGCAGACCGCTGGTTTATTACCAGTTTGGTTCGATCAACGCGCCGACGGCGGAAGGACACTCAACAGCAATGGTCGCTGGGTCGATTCGCTTCGCGGCGGTCGTGGTTCTTACTTGCCGATTGCGGATGTGGAATTAGTCGGCGTGTCCGATGTTGAAGCAAGCGGCTATGCCAAAATCGCATCGTTTTATCAAGATCAGTGGCGAACGATGGACCCACTCCTAGTTGGTTTGCGTCGATTTGAATTGGATGGTCAGCCTGGTATCGAACGAGTTGCTCTCGAAGGTTACATCGCACCCTTTGGTAAACAAAAATACGGCTGGATCGCAAACCTGCTAGGGCCTGCGACAAACGTCGAGATCACACAGCCGCAAGATGACGTAGCTGCGGCGCAGCTGCACATGAGCGGACTTAATCCGCTTGGCCGACCGACTCAGGATTATCATTTGTTCGGCGGTGTTAAAGACATGCTTCCTCCAGTACCAGAAGAAACCAAAGGATTGATCAAGACCTTACGAGCCCTCCAAGCTACACCAGGCTATGTGGGAGCGTGGCCAATGCCCGGTTTGTTGGATCAACTGCCCTTGGGTTTAGGCGGAGGTCCACCTGATTACGCCGGTTACTCGCGGATGTTGGGCGGACTAGTCCGTTGGCAAGGCGCCGGTTTTAGCCTGCTGTCGTTCGATCGTACTATTGTCGACAATACCATCCCGCAACTCGCGACGCTCATCGCACCTGACAATGCTCAGGCGCGTTTGCGAGTGAGCAACTTGCAAGGAACGAAATTGTCGTCATGGATCAATGGCCAGTGGTACACGCGAGGTTGGACGGCTTCACACGGTAACGCCCGGTTGCTTGATACCGTAAACCAGCAATTAAAAGTACCAGGTGAACAAGCTCTCGATGTCGCTCAGCAATTGTTGGACGTACGCTTGCAATGTCCACTTGGTGGCGAAATGCGTTTTGAACCGCTGCCCGGTAACGCTGGTCGTAGCGGAGGTTGGTGGACAAGTTCCGCGTGGCGTGAAGCGATACTGATGCAGAATGGCAAAATCGGTCCGCCGCAACAGTATTCGGCACCATGGTTGAATTGGTTTCGAGGCGGTAACTTGCATTTGACACAGTTGCCTGAACGCGTTGCCATTGTCGGGACAATAGACCTTGAATTACCGCCAATGCCACAAGCAGTGAGGGGCAACGAAAAGGACGTTGCACCACCCATGAATTTTGATTTGTTCCAATTGCCCTTTAAGTTGTTCGGCAACGGCAAGGATAAAGAAACCGCCAAACCCGAACGTAAGAGTTTTTGACCGATTGGCTTACACTTCCATCATAATCAATCACAACGGTAAAATTTGTCTTGGCTGCAACCGTCGTTTGACCCATAGCCAGCGGCGACGGGGTCGGCTTGCAGCTCGCAGTACGAGCGGGTCTGCACGGTGTTAACCATGGCGAGATTGTCATTCAGAGCGGGCTCGGCTTGCTTCATAAACCACCATTACCAGATGGATGCTTAGTCGTGCGGACTCTCAGCCAACCTTCGCCGCTGGCTCCGGGTTAAACGAGAATGCGCTCGTTTGACCCATAGCCAGCGGCGACGGGAACGGCTTGCAGCCCTTATCACGAGCGGAACCAAACGGTACTAACGATGCGAGATTGTCATTCAGAGCGGGCTCGGCTTGCTTCATAAACCACTATTACCAGATGGATGCTTAGTAACCCGAACTCTCAGCCCACCTTCGCCGCTGGCTCCGGGTTAAACGAGAATACGCTCGTTTGACCCATAGCTAGCGGAGAGCGTTGACTTAATAGCAATTGACTATGCTTTTTTTGTGGTCCTCTAGCTCCCGTTTCCGGCGACGACCACACCAATTGCACGGTCAGTTGCAGTGCCTCACCTAAACCAAATCGCGGTCACGAACACCCAACAAATAAAGCACCGCATCAAGCCCCATGGTTGATACCTGATGCTCAGCGGCAAGCCGCACGACGGGCTTTGCGTGAAACGCAATCCCCAAACCAGCTCGAGCTAACATCGGAAGATCATTGGCACCATCGCCAATGGCAATGCACTGTTTACGATCCACGCCTTCTTCACTTGCAAGTTGATCTAGCAGCGCAGCCTTACGCTGGGCGTTCACAATCGGACCAATCACTCGACCGGTCAGTTTCCCGTCAACGATCTCAAGTTCATTGGCATAGACGTGGTCGATCGCCAGTCGTTTTTGTAAATAATTTCCGAAGTAAGTAAAACCACCCGATAGAATTGCTGTGCGATAGCCAAAACGACGCAAAGTCGTGAGCAATCGTTCAGCCCCTTCGGTAAGGACCAATCGCTCTGCGATTTTCGGTAAGACGCTTTCAGACAATCCGGCTAGCGATTGGACTCGCTTTTTCAGCGATTCGTCAAAGTCCAATTCACCGCGCATGGCGGCTTCGGTGATGGCGCTTACTTCCTCTCCAACGCCAGCTTCCTTCGCCAACTCGTCGATAACCTCGGCTTGAAGAAGCGTCGAATCCATATCGAGTGCCACAACGCGACGACTTCGACGGAACGCGTCGTCGCGCTGCCAAGCTAAATCCAGATTCAACTGACCGGACAGCTCAAGCAGACTGGCCTTTAGTGCCGAAGAATCACGAGGTTCACCGCGCAGGGAGAACTCGACACAAGCCCGAGTCAAAGCGTCTGTTACGATCCGTGGCGGACGGCCCGAGAGCCGCGTGATGACGTCGATGTTTAGACCTTGGTCCGCCAGCATTTGACTAACGGCATGAAATTGTGCGGCCGTTATTGAGCGAGCAAGGAGCGTCAAAATAAAACGCGATTTCCCCTGGCGCCCTACCCAAGCATCGTAATCATGATCTCCAATCCGTTTCGGATTACACTTCAGTCCCAACAAAGTTCCTCGATCTTGCATTTCCTGAATGATGCGTTCGGAATCTGCGCCTGCCGGAATTCTAACTAACAAGCCAAGGAGCAAAGATTGATGAATGACGGCTTGGTTGACGTCAATGATGGCGCAACCGAACTGAGCCAAAAGCCCAGAAAGCGATGCGGTCAAGCCGGGACGGTCGTCGCCCGTAAAACGAAATAGGACGAGCGATGCGGTACTAATTGTTGCGGGATTCATAGAGCATATCGTAGCCGATCCCCGCCGCTTGTCCGAGCCCTCCTCCTGTAGCCTAGGCTTCCAGCCTGGAATTACAGCCTGTGGATTACATCGGCAGAGCTTAGTCTTAAGCTCTCCAAAGTTCCCTAACCCATTCGGCAAGCTGGAAGCTGGGCTGTCGGAAAGTCGTGAACAAACGCAGTAGCGGAAGCCGTCAAGGCTTTCGGGAGTTGATATTGCGGGCCAAAGTTGCATGCACGAAATGCTTGACGCATTCCGCTACCGACTTTTCGCCAT
>JANODD010000342.1:0-17589 GCA_031412515.1 Planctomycetia bacterium
CTTATCCACGATCCCAAAATTAAAGTTGGACCGAGCAGTCCTGGTTTTTGGGCTTGTGGGCGGCCCGATTTGTGACTTTGTGACAGCAAAACAAACTCTGCCAGCCATTTGGGCTTGTCGAAGCCAAAATAGGCCGTTAACTTGCTGGATTCAGCTAGAAAACGGGTGAGTGGGCAGCCGATTATTGGATCTCAACCCCCAAATATAGATGCCGGTATGGTTTATCAACTGCGGCTCAGATCAAAAATGGAATGACAAAAACATGCCAAAAATGAAGACACACAAGGCGACGAAGAAGCGATTTCGCGTCACTGCCAATGGAAAAGTAAAGCATCGCGGTGCTGGCACAAGCCACTTGGCGATTCGGATGAGCGCCAAGCGTAAACGTAATTTGCGTGGAACCCGTGTTTTGCATCCGCACTTTACCCGTCAAATTTTGGATTGCTTGCGTAACAATAGCTACTGAAAATTGGTTCGCTAAAGCCTCCAAAGGCATTGCATCAAATTCACAGCGGGTTAGTTCAAAGTACCTGGGTTCAACTCCTGACGTAAGCGGCCATTGACCCGCGCCGCAGGTGTGAAAATCACACCGAGTTTGACTGCTTGGCGACCTAAACGGTCGGCCTAAAGTCAATCGATCCCTTCGTCAGGGACCTGAGCTACTAAGTTGGAGATTTCGTTCTCATGAGAACACTTAAAGGTTCGGCAAGACGCAAGGCTACGCGACGGTTATTGAACCGCGCCAAGGGCTTCGTGGGTGGTCGCAGAAAATTGCTGCGAACTGCAAAGGAAACATTGGTACGTGCTGGTGTGTTTGCGTTTCGCGACCGCCGCGTCAAGAAGCGAGAATTTCGTCGGTTGTGGATTATCCGGTTGAGCGCGGCGTGCGCCCAGCACGGCATTCGCTACAGTCAATTCATTCATGGTTTGACAAAAGCCAACATCACCCTGGACCGTAAGCAACTGTCCGAGTTGGCGATACATGATCCAGCTGGATTTACAGTTGTCGTCGAGCAAGTTAAAGCAGCGTTAAGCGTAGCTGCGTAGCCTTCTAAAGCTTAATATAAAAAGAAAGCAACGCCCGGCACTCAACTAGCCGGGCGTTTTCGTTCCTCTAAAATTAACCTTGATTAAGCGTCGGATGGCAACTGCATCGTGGCACTCTTTCATGCTGTTGCGACGCGATGACTGAGTCGTTAAATGCCAAAGAGCCCTTAACAATTGAGACGTCGGTGGCTGAGAAATTTATTACAGAGCGACGCGTTGAATTTTGTGAAACCGACGCGGCCGGTATTGTTCATTTCGCTTCGTACCTCTGTTACATGGAGCAAGCTGAACATCAGCTGCTGCGTTCACTCGGGTTATCGGTATGTGAGCCGCTGGAAGACGGTTGGCATCTAAGTTGGCCACGTGTCCATGTAGAATGCGATTTTCAGGGAAGTGCAAAATTCGAAGATACACTTGAGATTTCAGTAAGTGTTTTGCGACTCGGTAAGAAGAGCATAACTTACGAATTTGAATTTAAACGGGGGGTAGAAGCTATAGCTAAGGGTAGGGTAACTGCCGTCTGCTGTAACGTAAAATCTGGGCAACCGCTACAGTCTGTGCAGGTTCCACAGAAATATTCTGGATTATTAGACCGCTTTAGCAAGACATTAGATTGCTAACGTCGAAAAAGATAGTTTATAATACTGTTTCTTATCTGAGTTGACCCCAGATTGGCGTAATGGGCTAATTAGAATTCGCTTGTATCCTGCGTATAATATCTAAAAGCTCCAATCGTTTTCTGGACTTCAGTCGTTGGTAAACCCAAGACCCCGGGGGTGTTAGAAATGGCTTCTGTACATCGTATTTGTGTAGTGGATGACGATCCAGGAGTACGTCGTGTAACGTGTTCAGTGCTGGATGCTACAGGAGAATTTCATTGCACACCCTATGCGAGTGCTGAGGAGTTGCTTAGCGATTCATTGGTGAACGTCGGTTGTGTCGTAACAGACCTTAAGATGCCAAATATTGATGGCCTTGAGTTGCAGAGACTGCTGCGCGAGAAAGATCTTTGCGTGGCGATGGTCGTGGTTACCGGACACGCCGATATAGCAACCGCTGTAAAGCTGCTTCGCCAAGGTGCGACCAATATTCTTCAAAAACCTTTTGACACCGATGAGCTGATTTCTACAGTTCGCGAAGCAGTTCGTAAAACAACTCGGGTTCGTGATCAGTGGCAAAAAGTCGAGGTAGCAAAAGCCAACTACGAGAAACTGTCCGACGAAGAACGCGACGTTTTGAAATTGCTAGTTGCAGGCGTCCCCAACAAGGCCATTCCAGCTCAACTTTGCATGAGCTCTCGGACCTTTGATCGCCGCAAGCAATCGCTAATGATAACGATGCAGGTAGCTTCCGTTGTTGACTTGGCGACACTCATGGCAAGGATTGCGAATTTTGATGCTTTACGAGTCGTTGATCGCTACGAACCGCTTGACTCGTTTCCAAATTCACTAGACGTCGCCATCGAGCCTATGCTGAGTGCAAAACACTCAGGGCACTAACACTCAGGGCACTAACGCTCGCCCGTAGCGGCTGACCGAAAGTTTTTCTTGCTAAACCCAAATTCGCTGACGCTCGAGACCATTGTCCCGAGCGTTTTTTAATCTGTAGCAAGCAATTATTTCTTCGCTGCTTCAGGCAGGGGCATCACTTCTACTTTCCGAATCAGCACTTTGCTGCCCGGATCGTGTTGCTGAAATGCAAAATGACCTTCCTTGAACGTCTTATCAAAATCCAGGAACTCAAAGAGTTCATCGCCATTAATGGTAATTTTGATACGAGTCATTTCACGTCCGCGCCAAACATCGTCACGAACTTCCAGTTCGTAAGTGAACCATGCATCCGGCTCAACGAGTCGTTTGTAAACGTGGCACATTCCATATAACGATCCTGTGCGAATCGGGTCAGTATGCGTGCTATCGATCTGGGCTTCGTAACCGTCACTAAAGCCCGGCTTGCGAGTGGTGCGAAAATACAGTCCCGAATTGCCTTTGTCGTTGATTTTTACTTCAGCGCGATATTTGAAGTTCTTGTACGGACCTTTCGTGCACACCAGCATAGAGGCATCGCCTGAGCCAGCGAGCGCGCCGTCTTTGACTTCCCATTTACTACTGTCTTTGCCAATCTTCTCCCAGCCATCTAGCGTTTTGCCATCGAAGAGCGTTTCCCAAGCTGCGTCTTGCGCAAAGCTTGTACACGCCATCATTGCGACCAGACCTGCCGAAAGCCCAAGTGAAAAGACTTGTGAACGTGACCGAATTTTAACCATGCTTTATACTCCGTAAGTACTGTGGGTTGGTTGAACGATGCGCCCTATAGTGTAACAAGGTGTAAGCGTTAAGCTGTTAGCTATAAGTAAAAACACAAAAAATGCAAACAGGTCAACGGCCCAAGCTTACTCCTTACTCCTTATAGCCTTTCCCATGATGCGATTAATACTTCTTGCTTTGATCATTTCAACTGCCATGGAGAATCTCTGTACTGGGGTTGCTTCTGCCGAAACGGTGATCGCAAAACCTAACATTATTGTCATCATGTGCGACGATATGGGTTACTCGGATTTAGGTTGTTATGGGAGTGAAATTGAGACGCCGAATCTCGACCGACTAGCTGAAGGAGGTTTGCGATATACGCAGTTCTATAACACCGCTCGTTGTTGTTCGACGCGGGCTGCTTTGCTCACTGGACTGTATGCGCATCAAGCAGGCATCGGTCATATGGTCGACGGTGCGGGCCCCAAGTCTGGCAGCGTTGCTTACTCAGGCGAACTTAGTCGGCACGCGGTAACAATGGCCGAAGTTTTGCGCGTCGCTGGCTATGCGACTTTCATGACCGGCAAGTGGCACGTAACAGGCAAGGTCAATCCGAATCGCCTCGAGCAAAAACGGAACTGGCCATTGCAACGCGGCTTCAATCATTTCTATGGAACGATCCACGGCGCCGGCAGTTTCTTTGATCCGAACACATTGACGCGAGAAAACGAATACGTTTCTCCTCTTGCCGATTCGCAGTACAAGCCTCAAGAATTTTACTACACCGATGCAATCAATGATCACGCAGCGAAATATGTGAACGAACATCACAAACGGAACGATAAACAACCTTTCTTTTTATACGTCGCACACACCGCAGCCCACTGGCCGATGCATGCCAAAGAGTCGGACATCGCCAAGTACAAAGGGCGATACGATGCTGGCTACGGCCCTGTACGCGCAAAACGGCTCGAGAAGATGAAGCTGCTTGGTTTACTCGATCCAAGGTGGCTTGTTTCACCCCAAGCTGGAAATTGGAATGAAGTCGAGAATAAAGCTTGGGAAGCGCGCTGTATGGAGGTCTACGCGGCCATGGTTGACTGCATGGATCAAGGTATTGGCCGCTTGATGAATACGCTTAAAGCCAACGGGCAATTCGAAAATACGCTTATTTTGTTTTTGCAAGACAACGGTGGCTGTGCTGAAGGGATGGGCCGCAACGGTGAATTTACGCAGCGATCCGAGTCGCCAACGCTACCAACTCTGGCAAAGGACTATCTTCAGCCAGACATGATTCCAAGGCAGACGCGCGATGGCCACCCAGTTAGGCAAGGGGCTGGTGTTATGCCGGGCGGTGCTGACACTTACATCGGATACGGTCGCGACTGGGCAAACGTAAGCAACACGCCTTTCCGTGAATACAAACACTGGCAACACGAAGGCGGAATCAGTTCGCCGTTGATTGCACACTGGCCCACTGGCATCAACCGTTCTGGGCAACTGGACGCTTCTCCGACGCACTTGATCGATATCATGGCGACCTGCATTGACCTAGCAGACGCTGAGTACCCGACCAGCTTTGCTGGAGAATCTATTCAGCCGCTCGAAGGGATCAGTCTTACACCGACGTTTAGCGGTCAAGGACTGATTCGGTCACAACCGCTGTTTTGGGAGCACGAAGGCAATCGAGCAGTCCGGGATGGCGACTGGAAACTGGTTTCAAAGCACCCGGGCGGCTGGGAACTCTACAACATTGCCGCTGACCGCACGGAAATGCACGATCTCGCTAAGGACCAACCCAAGCGTGTAAAAGAGCTATCGCAATTTTGGAGCCAATGGGCGGAGCGAGTGGGCGTTTTGCCATGGCCATTAAAGCCGGCTAAACAATAATAGTGAAACGGTCTTTGCATGAATACAATTAACGGCAACGCTTTGACGCATACTGGCGAGCATATGTAGCTGGTTTCGTGAGAAAACGGGCGCACCGGTGACCATTCTACTGCTTCCGGTTTCTCACGAAACCAGCTACTCGACTACGAAAAAAGCTTCACAGCTGCGGACCTGCCAAACTTCCTACCTCAACTTAATACCAGAACGGTTTATATGAAGCGATTAAGTGCAATCTTGTTGGCCGCATCAGCGTTTCGACCAGCCCTCGCAGAAGAATCCTGGCCTCAATTTCGCGGTCCAACCGGTCAAGGATTGGCAGCAGAATGCCTGGTTCCGAATCACTTTGATTTAAAAAGCAATTTGCGCTGGCGAACACCGATTGAAGGCAAAGGTTGGTCGTCGCCCGTCGTCGCAGATGGCAAAATTTGGTTGACGACTGCCATCGAACACGAACGAGTTCAGATCAAAGTTAAGGGCGAGACAAAGGATGTTGCCAGCGGCCTGAACCTGAAAGTGGCTTGCATCGATTTTGCGACCGGTAAAATGATCCAGGAAATCGAGCTGGCCGAACTCAAAGGAGCTCAGCCGATTCATGCTTTAAATACGTACGCTTCTCCAACGCCAGTTATCGCAGACGGCAAGATTTTCTGTCATTTTGGAACTTATGGAACGTGGTGCTTGAACGCAGCAACCGGTAACGTGATTTGGAAAAAACAACTGATCGTTGACCATAGCGTTGGTCCAGGCAGTTCACCCATCGTTCACGGTAAACAGTTGATCATTGTCTGCGATGGAATTGATAGCCAATTTGTTGCAGGGCTAAATGTTGATACGGGCGAAGAAGTTTGGCGAACGCTCCGACCTCCGATGACAGCAACCAACGAAGAAATGAAAAAGGCCTACTCCACACCCATCGCAATTGAAGTCAATGGCAAAACACAAATCGTTGCACCTGGGGCGGAGTGCGTGTGCAGTTATGATCCAGCGACTGGAAAAGAAATCTGGCGAGCCAAACACGGTGACGGGTTTTCGACCAGTCCTTCGGCAGTCTTTTGGAGCGGTATGGTCGTGTTCTCAACTGGATACATGCGTCCTGAGATGGTTGCCGTCCGCGCCGACGGGGAAGGCGATATTACGGACACACACATCGCGTGGCGAGTAAAGCGTGGTGCGCCAAACAAGCCGTCGCCGATTGTCGCTGGAGGCAACCTCTACATGATGGCCGATAACGGCATCTTGACGCAGGTTGGACCAGATGGCAAAGAACATTGGCAAGAGAGGCTGGGCGGCAATTATTCAGCATCGCTCATCGGCAGCGGTAATCGAATTTTTGTTTGCTCGCATGAAGGGATCGTGACAGTGGTCCGAGCCGGCGAAAAGTACTCGGAACTGGCAAAGAACGAACTCACGGGCGAAGGTCGCTTAATGGCCAGTCCCGCCATCGTCGACGGCGACCTGCTCATCCGAAGCGAAAACTCCCTAATGCGGTTTGGGCATTAAGTGGCGTATGCTTCCAGCTTGCGATTGCACTGAAGGAACCATCTGGTGCTTCATCCAACTTTAATTTTGGTGTCCTAGATATGAGCCGTCGGCGCTAGCCGCGGGCGAACGAAGTACTTGACTCGACGTAACTTACTAACAATCTAAGACCAACGATTTGCGGTCGACAGATTAACGTTGGACAAACTATTCATCTTGCACGACAACCACTTCGTTCACCCGCGGCTAGCGCTGTCGGCTCACTGACAATCACTTCGTTCACCCGCGGCTAGCGCCGTCGGCTCACTGACGTAGATCCCAACTTAAAGTTCGATGAAGCACTAAAGCTTTTTCCACATTAGATTTTGGGACTAGAAGTTAGCGACCATTTAAATGTGAGCGTCGAATTAAAAACGGGAGAAGGAGGCTCTGCCGAACAGGACTTGGCGTAACGAGCAGACTTCAATGTACTCGTGAACGTAAACTAGTGGCCGTGAGTTTTTCATTAAAGTCATGAATGTCTATAAGTACATCCCGAGTCGAACTGGCTGTGGAGACTCGCTCGGCATAGCCTCGTTCTCCCGTTGCCAATGCACCACTACCCCAAAGTTAAAGTGTGTTGAAACACTAGCCCTCAAATCAACTAGCCCAAAATCCATGGACCTGCAGTAAGAACGGCAAGCTAGGAAGCATACCCCACTCAACACTTACTTCGGATCTTCAGGAATCTTACGCAACAGCGCACCGTCAGCGATTTTCCAGATCCATACTTGGCCACTCTGTCCGCCTGCGGCGACGAATTGACCGTCGTCGCTAGCGGTAACGGTATACAGTGGCGTATTAGCCCCCGAGAAAGCTCTCACTTGCTGCGCATTCGAAGCGTTGTGAAGCCTCGCTTGACCATCGACGCTGCTGGTAACAACTTGATCAGTAAGCCCGACGAAATCGATTCCGGTAACCTCCTTAGTAAAACCTGCGATCGATTGCTTGCGTTCGCCCGAAGCTACGTTCCAGGACTTAACCGAGTTATCAGCGCTAGCGGTAGCGATCGTCTGGCCATTGTTTTGCCAGGCAACACCAAGAATATGATGCGTGTGACCTTCAAATGAACGAATCATCTGTCCTGAGTCAACTTTGTAGAGCCGGCACAGCTTATCAGCCCCACACGTGGCCAGTTGCCGACCGTCAGGCGAAAATCGTAGGCCAAGCACCGTATCGCTGTGTGCTTCGCCCAAGTCGCGTTGGACTTCGCCAGTTGCAACCGCAATAATCTTCACGTCACCGAATCGACTTGGTGGTCCACTGCCTATTGCCAGTAATTGACCATCTGGGCTGAAGTCGAGCGCAGTGATACGATCACTGAGCAAACTCGCCCCAGGGTCATTGGCAAGCGGTGAGCCGAGCGTACGTTCAAGACTCCAAGGCAATCCCAGATTCCAACTGAACCATTGATTGCCGTCCCCTGCAATGATCTTACGATCGGCGGAGACTAGTACCGCTTGAATCGCTACGGGACTTTGCGCCAGCTTAGCAATTGCCTTACCACTTGTTGCATCAAACAGATTCAGTGTGTTGTCCGCCGCAGCAGCGACGACTGTTGATCCCGACGTATCGAAGGCGAGGGCACTCGTCGCAGGCAGCACCGTCTTTTGTCGCGTTTCAAGATCTTGTTGAACAGTCGTCAGTATCGCAGTCTCGGCGGTAACCAGCGTTTCTTGTTGTGGTATCAGTCCATTAGCTCGTTCGACGCTTGCAGTTGCAGTCGTAAGCGCTTGATCGTGCTTGGTAAGCTCCATTTCGGCATCTTTCTTTTTCTTGTCTGCCTCAGCTACCGCTTTGTCTTTGGCTTCCTTTTCAGTTGCGAGGGCCAGCATCTTTTTGTTCAGCTCTTCGATCGCTTTGCGAGTCTCTTCAATGGCCGCAGTGGTCAATGTCACTTGAGCTTGAGCCGCCTCGACATCTTTGACTTTCGCAGCGATGGCTTCGACTGCTTTGGTCCTCGCTTCTTCGACTTTCTTGCGAGCTTCAACTTCTTTTTCGGCTTCTTTATTTAGTTCGGGAACACGCGCGGTTAACAAATCAACTAGCGCTTTTTGACGAGCCACGCTACGCTGTGCAACTTCTAAAGTTCGAACTTGTTCGTAATCGTTCTGCATCGTAGCGAGTGTTTTACCGTCCGCCAAATTCCATACCTTCGTTGGTCCGCTTGCCCCGGCAATACCGACTTTTGATCCGTCGCGATTCAATGCGATCGCAACCAAAGGAGCACCCTGTTCGAACTTAATGATCGTTTCAGCAGTCTCAGGTTTGACGATTTCAACTACACCGCTAGTTTGTGCAATCAAGTATTGAACTGCATCTGCTGGCTTTGCGGCGGCGACCGTGTTCACTTCGCCAAAGCGATCGAAAGCAGGAAGTGCAGCATAAGCCGCGGGAGGAGCGCCTGCTTCCGCGGTTACGGGACCTTGTTGCAGTGTAGTTAGTTTGTTGTCTTGTTTAAGCAGTATTACCGAACCAACATTCGCTGATGCGAGAGCTCGGATGTCTTTTGCTTCTTTGGAAATCAATGTTACAGTTGGTGCAGGCGTCGCTTCGGTGTAGACGATCTCAGGGGGCAATTGAGCTGGCAAATCCCAACGCAATAACCGTCCGCTCGCGTCGCAGCTGAAAAGCGTCTGGGTGCTAGGGGTGAAAGCAGCGGCCACAATGCGATCGGTGTGGCCCTTAAGCGTTGTCCGTGGCTGAAGTGTACTGGCATCCATAAGGACAAGTGCGTGCTCCGGAGTTACGACGGCGAGGTTCGATCCGCTCATGTCCGTCGCAAGGATCTTCCCACCAGCTGGAATTCCTGCTGCCACAGGAGCGAAACTCGTTTCTCGCTTCCATATTTTGACGCTTCGAAATCCACCAATCGCCAGTCGCTGACTATCGGGACTAAATGCAATCGATTGAATTAGATCAATATGAGTCGCTTGAACAGGTTTGCCATCGGCAAGTTTTAGATTTGGGTCAAGTAAATAATCAATTTTTGGAGTGGTAGCTCCAAATGGATTCGCTGCCAAAGCGACCACGTTTCCAACACCGTAAGCGAGGTAACTGCCATCGGGTGAGATGTCACTAGCATAGATGGGCTTCAGTGTCCCTGTAATGTCGCGCCAGTTCATCGCCGTGGTTGTAGCTTTAGGAGCAGGCGCTCCCGCGGCGATCCAAGCTTTAATCATCGACACTTCCGCTTCCGTTAGTCGTTTCGCGCCAACGGCGTTGTCGGCCGGCGGCATCGCTGAATCATCAGTTGCTACAATCCGAGCAAGCAATTCGCCTTTATCCACCATTGCGGGCACAATCGCTTCGCCGCTGTCTCCGCCCTTCATCAACGTCGCAAAGGATTCCAGAACCAAACCGCCTTCAGGCTTTTTGGCGTTATGACATGCGCTGCAATTACGTGTCAATAAAGGGGCTATCTGTTTGCCGAAATCGACCGTTTCCTGCCCGCTGACAATGGAAGACAAAAGCAAAAACGCAAACAAAATTGCATATCGTATCATCGGACTATTCATTTTGTAGGTGGGAACTGTTTAGCAGTTTGAACTGATTAGGAGGGTGAGCAGTGATGTCGGCTTAGTTTCCGAAGCCTCCATTCACTACCCTAACAAAGTTCATCCAAATTGATTATCAGAATTACTGGGCAGCCACTGCGGCAGCAATCGTTAAACTGGCGGTCACCGTTTGGCTGAGTGCATGACCATTGAACTTGCACTCCATTTTAATTGGAATATTCACAGACGCTGGAGTTGCACTAGCAGGAATCTTGACAACTATTTTTGCTGTATCCATTCCGGCAGGAATCTGCACATTGGGGATCTCCAGACCTTCAACGGGCGGCTTGCCCGCAAGCGAAAGATCCACCGCTTCACCGAACCCGAAAAGCCGCTCGATCTTAACCTCGATCGTTTGTTCAGTTCCAGGCGCTCCAGTCATTCCGGCAATCGGAGCGGGACGAACTGGCGTTTCCACGATCCGAATTCGAATTGGAGTGGTCGGGAAATAGGCTGTCACATCGCGTTCTGCATTCGCTTTCTTGATCTGTTCAACGCGCTCGTTGGCAGCCTTAAGAGCCTCATCCAGCTTCGGTTTCTCTGCGGCCTGTGCTGGGTCTTCAGAGGCAGCTTTCAGTTTCGCAGCGTAAGCTTCAGCTGCACTCAGAGCTTGAGGATTGGGACGCCATTTTATCGGTGTTTCGTTTTGCATCCAGAAGGTGAATTCACCCAGCGGAGCGTCGGGTGCTACCGTTAGTTCTCCTTTCGCTTCGCTCTTATCGCCCTCAACAGCGATCTCAGCAAGCGTTACTTTAGGAGGAAGATTCTGTGGGCGCAAAGTGCACTTGCCTGCACCACCGGTTCGTCGAGTCACCTTGATCGGAAACGGCAGCTTGCCTCCTCGCGACATTTCTAACGTTTGACCTTCGCCGATCGCAACCAGCAGCGGTGCCATGTCTTGCCCGTTAACACGCAGCGCAAGGTTCGAAGCCAACCGCGATTCGATTGTATTACGAGTCGGTGTTGTTCCACGCAGAATAGTACCTGCCATCGCAATATGTTCCTGCCGAGTTGTGCCCGCAGGGGTAACTCCAAGGGAGCGTCCGACTACCTTGATGGTTCCAACCCAGTCCGCCGCATCTTCGGCAGCTTTCAGCACCAGCATCGCATCATTTGCTCCAGCGGCAACAATGGCTTTCTCACTGCTGACGCCCTCTGGCAGGCCTTCAACATTCAACTCAATCGCATCGCTGAATCCATCCCGACGTGCCACCAACACATGAATTGTTTCGGTACCGCCTCGCATCAAATTGGTCGCCCAGTTCTTCGACTGAACAGGGTCTTTCGAAGGAAAGGGCTGATACGCGAGCAATTCAAACGACGGTTGAGCTTCGCGAACAGCTAACACAAAATTGAGTGCGTCACTGGGCCGTGCGCCGGTTGCGTTGTCCGCAAGCAAGATACGATAAGTTGCATTCTCAGGAGCGGTGAATTGAAGGTAAGGGTCGCGCATCCTCAGCTTCATCGCTACTGGGCCTATCGTGGCAGCGTCATCTTGCTCGGCCAACTGCTGGAGCGTCTCTTTGCCGGCCGCGTCGCGATTCACTTTGTAAACAATCACACGTGGATCAGTTAATTGGTCCAACTTCGAAGAGTTGACTTCGACCCAGAGCACTTGCCCGGCGTTCGCCTTGAAATCAAAGTTCAGGCTAGGTGCATTCGATGGAAATCGTCCACGTTCAGTAAATGGGACAGTTCGCTCGGGACTCGTTGCCTGTGAGTTGGCACTTGCGGTCAACGATTGAGCGATCGCAGCAGCAGGATCGGAAACGAGCGGTCTAAGCCCTTCAGCATTCGTGCACGGTAGCAAAACGCTCATCAACTGGCCACCGGTTGAACACAGTCTCTTCAACTCATTTTCTGAGGGCGTCGTTGTGCCGGACGGATCAACGCTTGCTTGTAAAGCGAACCCAAAGCCTTCGCCACCTTGATATAGAAAATCGTAGGCTAAGAGTGTGTATGTTCCATCTTTTGGCACGTTGTAAGTCAGCTCGGCAGGAAATTCGCCGATGGCCCGAGCTCGTGCAACTTCGTGTCCGTTTAGATCGATCAGTGCCAAGGCTACGACAGCTCGCGAATCGAGTCGCCGTGCATGGGCACAAACATAAAAGCGGTCATTTGCAGAAAGGGCAACGTGGTAGTAATTGCGTCGTTGCGGAAAGGCGCGATCGACGGTCACTTGCTGCAGCGATAGGTCAACCGCTGCCTCCGGTTTTGTATGTTCGGCTTCAATGAACTGCACAGGTGACTGCGTTACGAGGAACGCTCGTGGATTTGATAATCCGAAACGTCCTTTCGCACGAACTTCATAGAAGCCCGGCGGAACCTCCGGTGCAATAGCTACCGAAAATTGGCCGTACTGTGGCTGCGGTTCGGTTTCAAGCAATCTTGCAGGCGAGGTCTGAAGAGTGCTAACAATGCCTGGATGTGAGAAAACCAACTTGTCAACTTCGTCGATCTGTTCACCTTCGCTTACGCGCATAGGAAAGGTGCTCGCCGCTTGGCCAACTGCCCGCGAGAGTGCGGACAATTGAATCGATGGAATTTGCGCCGCGAGGCTCTGGCATACTATCACTGCGCACAGCCAAGCGAGCGCAAAGGAAAATTTCATAAAATTAAGGTTCATGCGATCCGATTGGTATCTGGCTGGTGTCAGTGGTTGAAGACAAATTCCTTGCTATTGATCAATGCCCACACGAGATCCTCATACGCTTCGCGCAAATTCGCCTTTTTACGTTCAATGTAGCTCAGTGCAGTTTGCAATTCTTCAGCGGTCGGTTGACGACTGAAAGCTCGCATATACAGCTCGCGGAGGTGGGTAGGATGATCAACCGAACTATCCTTGGCAAGGCGGGCAGGATTGGCTGTCTCATTTGCCAATTTGGCTTGAACGTCGCTTGAGTTAAGCAGGTGAAGACTTTGTGCCAGAGTGGCTTCTTGTGATCGTTCGCATTCACAAGCAGAGGCTGAATCGGGGCGACCAAACACCGTTAAGAAATACGAATTGAAACTCGTGTCCGGCAGGCTCACGGCACGGGTTCCGGCAGGCATACCTTCGAATGCAGTTGTCGAACCCACTACTTGGTCGATCGCGTCCAATAGCACTTCGGCTTGCAGGCGTTTTGGATAGTATCGTGAGTAACTCGACTGGTCCGCCAAATTTTGTTCGTTCGCTTCGGAGCTAAGTCGATAAGTCGTCGAAGTGCAGATTAATCGCACCAAGCTCTTCATGTCGTATTTCGACTCAGCGAAGAACTTAGCCAGTCCGTCAAGCAACTCTGGATTCGCTGGTGGATTGGTGACACGCAAGTCGTCTTCGGGTTCGACTAAGCCGCGTTCAAAAAAGTGCTTCCAGTAGCGATTTGTAAGCGATCTTGCGAAGAACGGATTCTCGGGGGCAACCATCCAATCGACTAAATTGTTGCGAGGATCATCGATGGCGGTGACTTCTAGATTCTCGCCATCCAGGCCGGCTGGTTGGAGAGACTGACCTGACTTAGGATGCTGCGCGGTGGCGTTGCCGAGTCGCGAAACAAACAATGGCTGCTCAGGCGTAGCACCTTCCTTAGTCGTGATCTTGGTAAAAAACGCCGACATGTGGAAGTAGTCAGCTTGGCTCCACTTCTCGAATGGATGGTGATGGCAGCGGGCACATTGAATTCGCTGGCCGAGGAACAATTGAGCCGCATCTTCAACGCGAGACTCGGTATTAGCGACTTCGCGGTACCAGACAACGGCAGGATTCGTTTCTACAGAACCAGTCGCTGTTAGCAGTTCGCGCACCATCTTGTCGTAAGGCTTGTTGTCATAGAATCCGTTTCGCAACCAATCGTGAAACGCGAATGAGTTGAACAACTCCGCTTGACCTTTGCGCTTGTTACGCAAGATTGCAGTCCACTTTTTCGCGAAAAAGTCCGCATAATCAGGGCTTTCAAGCAAACGATCGACCGCCGCGGCGTATTTGTTCTCAGTCTTATCAATTAGAAACTGCCTAGTCTCTTCTAATGTTGGCAAACGGCCCGCGATATCTAGCGTTGCGCGACGAATGAAAGTTGAATCATCGCACAGTTCCGAAGCAGGAATCCCTAGAGATTTTAACTTTGCAAATACATGTTCGTCGACTAGATTTCGCGTTTCCGGCCATGAAGCGACTTCGGCACCCAGCGGAACGCTTACACGGAACACACCCACTTTGCCTTGATAGCGAGCCATAATCGCTGCATCACCGGCTTTATCAGTCAAGCTCACGAGGCCATGCTCGGTGACGGTTGCGAGTTCACCGTTGTTGGATTCAAACTGAACGGTCCGTGTAATATCTTCGCGTTTGCCGTTTGAATAGTGTGCGATGACCGCAATCTGCTGGCTGCTGTTTCGAGTTAAAGTACGCTGAGTAGGAGTGACTTCGATTTTTGAAACCACTGCGTCCGTGTCGTTTCCATAAGGCATGCCTTGAGCGATCCAGCGGAGCATGAGTCGATATTCGTGTGAATCTTGCTGCAATCGCTGGCCACCACCATGGGGCGAAGCGTTAATGGCTTTCACGAGCAGTAGACTCTGGTCGGGTACGGCAGGAAACAATCGTCGACCACGGCCTTCATTGATGAGATGTTCAAAATCTTCGCGCGGTTCGAAACCGAGGAGCGACAATTTGAATCCGTTTTGCCCAGCAGCTTTACCGTGACATCCGCCGCTGTTGCAACCCAGTTTTGTGAAGATCGGTACTACTTGGTTGGGAAAGCTCACTGGCTCAGTCGATTCCATACCGACCACTTCAATTGGCAATTCGGCAGGAGCACCGTTTTTGAACGTTCCCGTTATCTTCCCTTTTCCGTTAGCAAGCGGAGTGACGAAGCCGGAAGCATCGATCGTTGCCAACTCAGCGGGCTCTATTTTCAAACTAGCAAACCGAGTCACATCGAACGGCTGTTTGGTGGGCGTGATAGCCGTCAACTGCAGTTGCCAACGCGCGTCACTGCCTCGCAACAGAATCGATGGTTCAAGCGACTCAAAGGCCAATTTTTCGACGGTAATCGCGGGTGGTTCGGTTGAATAGGAAGCGGTTGATGGCGCGGCAGTAGGTTCAGCACTTATTACTAAACCCGCCGATAATAAGAGCGTCAAAAGTGCGAAGGAGCTTACGAAATTGAAAGTCTTTTTCAATAGCGACTGCATAGGTAAACACTTTTAAAAGGTGGGATATGGGCGGGAATGCGGCGGTTTTCACTCGCAATTTTCAATACGATATCAAATCAGTTCAGCGATAGGAGCGTGATCAACTAAGTACTGTGGACGACCTGTTGGATCTATCAAGGTTGTGGTCGAAGTATCGATACCAAGGTTGTGGTAAAGCGTTGCGGTAATCTCCTGCATGTGCACTGGTCGCTCTGTTGCGTGTTCACCGAGTCGATTGGTAGCTCCGATAGCTTGACCGGCGCGGATGCCGCCACCGGCAAGAAACGCGCAACTGACGTTGGACCAGTGATCGCGCCCAGCTCCGTTGTTGATCTTCGGAGTTCTTCCAAACTCGCCCCAGACGACAATACTAACATCATTCAAAATGCCGCGCTGATCCAGGTCTTCAATCAAGGCGCTCAAGCACTGATCCAGTTTGCCACCATGGTCGCGAACGAGATCAAAGTTCTGACCGTGGCTGTCCCAGCGTCCAAAGCTGAGACTTACGCAACGTGCACCGGCCTCGACCAGCCTTCGAGCGATGAGCAGATGGTCATTACAAGTCGGTGCACCATCGTACTGATACTTGTAGGGCTTGCCATCGCCGTAGCGTGCGACAATCTTTGGATCTTCTTTGGACAAATCGAGTGCGTCGAGCAACTTGCTGCTTGTAAGAACGTCGAGGGCGCGTTGGCCAAAGACATCCATCCCTTGCATGGTTCCTTTCGCATCAATGTCGCGACGAAGCGTATCGACGCTCGTGAGCAACTGACGACGATCTTGCAAGCGTTCCAACGAGATACCGTTGAGTTTCATGTTGTCCATGCCAGGACCATCCGGCTTGAACGGCGAGTAACTAGCACCTAGAAACCCACTTATTCCAGGATCGGACCAAGGCACGTGCTGTGTCTTGGCAGCCAAGCCAATGTTTGTTGGCACCGACGGATCAACCGGCCCGCGAAGCTTAGTAATTGCAGCACCGATGGATGGCCGACCGCCCAACGGTTTTAGGTCTTCTGTTAACCAGCCGGTCATGCACTGGAACGCTTCATGCCGATCCTTGCAACCAACGACGGAGCGAATGATCGCCGCCTTGTCCATGATCTTGGCGAGTTGCGGAAAGACTTCGCAAATTTGTATTCCCGCAACTTTGGTTGGAATTGGGCTGAACTCGCCGCGGATTTCGGAAGGAGCTTCGGTTTTGATTTCCCACATATCTTGATGGGGCGGCCCGCCAGCCAAAAAGATGTTAATCACGGCTTTGTGCCCAAGTCCAGATTTTGCAACAGGTTGCTTTGATTCGGCTCGCAGCAAATCAGCTAAGCCTAAACCACCCGCACCAAACGTCAGCCCACCGATCGCAAGAAAGCTGCGTCGCGAGATCCCATCGCAATAGCGACCCGACTTGCCGAAAATGGTCAGCATGGCAACACCGATTATTGGAGGTAGGAAGTAAGGTGGGAATCAGACCGCGGATCCTTCACGCCTGATAGTCAGCATTGTTGTCAAGGTTTGCCTACAAATGCAAGTGCACAATCGTTGGCACGAACCATCGCTACCTAAAACAACTCAGCTCACCTCAGTATTCTAACACAATTGTATCCGCTAGTCCAAACAATTGGCCTCCGGGCTAAAATTAGTCACCCTGCTGGACGCTGTTTTAGAGAGAAAAGCGGAAGGAGCGGAAAAGCTACGCTAAGGACAAGACTCAGGACAAGACTCAAAAAATGGTCAACAGCGAGGCTTTTCGTACTCGTACCTCAGGTTTTCCGGCACTTGGACTCGTGGTCGATAAAAGCCCAGACGCTAACAGGACCTCTAAGTCGTATTAAATTGGCATTCGACGACGTTGGGAACTTGGAATTGCTGACTTTAAAGGTCAAAATAGATTTGGCGATTTTTTTTGCAGAAGCGTTCGGATCGAAAGCTCAATCGTCGCCGCCCGCCTAAATTAATTTCCTGCATTGCTTTGTCGATTTGGTTTGACATCGCTTAGTCAACTGCACAGACTGGCAAGCTGGAAGCTGGTATGGCGAAAAGTCGGTAGCGGAATGCGTCAAGCATTTCGTGCATGCAACTTTGGCCCGCAATATCAACTCCCGAAAGCCTTGACGGCTTCCGCTACTGCGTTTGTTCACGACTTTCCGACAGCCCAG
>JANODD010000343.1:0-3567 GCA_031412515.1 Planctomycetia bacterium
ACGACAAAAAAGTCGAACATGGTCAATTGCGATTTATTTTGCCAACGCGTTTTGGTCACGTTGAACTGGTTCCAGGAATCACAAAACAACAAACGCTCGATGCTATAACCCTGGCCAATCAAAGTACTGATCCCGTCTAACTCTCATGTCCGGTTTCTCACGAAACCAGCCACTTGCTTAAATCCTGCTATTAAAAAGCCACCAAGCATGACCAAAACTCTCTCCGTTTTGTTCGCACTCGTATGTACGACGGCTATTGGCGCTGAGCCAACAAAATCTTTGCCTCGCAGCAAGCCTGAAGCGCAAGGAGTGTCGTCGGCGGCGGTACTTGACTTTGTAAAGACCGCTGACCGCCAGTCTGATTCGCTCCATAGCTTCATGCTTGTACGGCATGGACAAGTTGTCGCTGAAGGTTGGTGGACGCCCTATAACCCAACCAGCCGACATGAACTCTATTCGCTGAGCAAAAGCTTTACATCGACAGCCGTTGGATTAGCAATCGCTGAGGGAAAGCTTAGTCTTGATGACCAAGTTTCAAAGTTCTTTCCGGATGACATGCCAGCGGGGCCGAGTTCGCAGTTAAAGGCGATGCGAGTTCGTGATTTACTTACGATGTCGACAGGGCATACTTCGGAACCTAAGCTCGCCAAAACCGATATCTGGACCAAGACTTTTCTTGCGCACCCAGTTACTCATAAACCCGGCACCTTCTTTATGTACAACACGCCCGCGACTTATATGTTGTCGGCCATTGTTCAGAAGCAAACGGGTTCTTCGGCTTTAGAGTTTCTGACGCCACGGTTGTTTGAACCGCTAGGCATCACAGAGCCAACTTGGGCAACGAGTCCACAAGGGATTTCGCTCGGCGGTTACGGCTTGAGTGTACGAACAGAGGACATTGCCAAGTTCGGTCAACTTTATTTGCAGCGAGGCAAATGGGGCGACCAGCAATTGGTTCCAGCAGATTGGATCGACCTTGCAACGTCACGCCAGGTTTCTAATGGAAGCAACCCGGCAAGCGACTGGGAGCAAGGCTACGGCTATCAATTTTGGCGATGCCGACACGGAAACTATCGAGGCGATGGCGCGTTTGGCCAGTACTGTCTTGTTTTGCCAATACAAGACGCGGTGATTGCGATCACGTCCGGTACCAAAGATATGGCTGCGATCTTGAATCTTGTGTGGGACAAGTTGTTGCTCGGGATCGAAGAACAAGCACTTGAACCAAACCCGGGCGCAGAACAGCAACTGAGAGAAACTCTTGCGAAGCTGACTCTTCCCGTTCAAACAGGTGAGACAACCTCGCCGATGCTCTCGAGTATCGACAAGAAACGATTCAGCATTCCTAAAAACGACAGGGAACTCGACGGAATCTCCATTGAAAAATCGAGTGATAGCAATGTTGTTCTAGTCACTCAATCAGGTGGAAGCGAACATCGCATCGTGTGTGGTGACCATGAATGGATTAAAGGCAAGGCAAGCTTTGGATCCTATCCCGAGCAAGCAATAGCTGCTTGCGGCGCCTGGACGAAAGAAAATGAGTACACCGCCAAACTCTGCTTGTATGAAACACCATTCTGCTTGACCACACGCCTTCAATTTACGGGCGATGAGGTGTTGGTCAACATTGAATCGAATGTCGGATTTGGGCAAAGCAAGTGGCCTGAATTGATCGGTAGCGCAAAATAGTCGCTGGTTTCGTAAAGTCAGCCGCTGGCCTAGCCACGGGTGAACGAAGTTGTGGTCTGTGCGTAGTGAGGACTCTTGCAAAGGTTTGAGTGCATTAAGATTTTCGCGTTGCCGTCTGAGGCGTTGGAACGTGAGTATGTCATGACTGCCAACAACTTCGAGACCCGTGGCAAGCGCCAACGGCTCACCATCCAATGCACCGCGAGAGTTTGGAAGACCGCAGAGTGCGTGAACGAAGTTTTCACCACTTCTAGGGATTTAGAAATAACGATTTGGAAATGTCAAACCGAACTTGTGAAGGTGGCGGAGGGTTTTCTTTAAAACTTTATCGCCGCTTTGCTTCTCAGGCTAGTCTAACCAGGTGCGGGTTAAAATTGCAAGCTACCGTTTACCTCACTTTCCTAACTTCGCTTGCAACAGACATCGTATTTCCGTATATCAATCCAGGTCAGCATGCGCCGGGTGCGCTGCGCACATATGCTAAGGAAAGCAATCGAAAATGGGCAAGCAAGCCTCCAATCAAGGTTCGTCCACAGTTCAGCTCGCAGTTCGGCTGTTCGTGCTGATGCTGTTGCTACCTGCAACAGTCGCTGGATGCCGCGGGCCTTGGTTCCAAAAAACGGATGGCTTTGATGCTCTAGTTGTCACCGAGAAACGTGAAGCAAGAACGCCGCGAGCGTTTGCGTCATCTCGATTGCGACCTTCGACAGAAGAAAATGCACGAGCGGCTGCGCCACGTCCGGCTTCTCAATCTCAATCGATCTCAGACGACTCCGATGAATATGCAGTCGGCGACGATTTGCCCCCAGAACGTCAAGAGGTATTTCGTCGCCAAATGGAAGCTATCGAAGCGATGAAATTGAAGGGCACGGAAGATCTGTTGGTGTCTAAAGACCCTTCAGCTGAATTTAAGATGAGCGACGATAAGGAGTCCTCTTCGTTCGATAGTAAGCCGGTGAGTCCCAAACAGCGGAACCAGACGAAATCAAAGCCATCGCCAGACGCACCCGATTCGAAACTCCGTGATGCACAGACCAAGTCACCAGCAAAAGAATTTCCATCGCAGCACCCGTTGTCTCGTTCGCAAGAACGCAGCGAAGGCAACTCAGTCGCTCCTTACATTCCGAAGGCTAATGAAGAGCAGTCACAATTTCACGTTGAGTCCGTGAAGCTGCCCGTGATTAATGCCAACGCAGTAGAAAATGCCGACAAATCAACGCAACCCAAGATCAAAATTGAAAGTGCCAAAACGGATTGGCGTGTTCTAGCTAGTGAAACACTCGCCGCCTTGCAGGCAGAATCGGATAGTGGGGTTGTACTTAGTCCAGATCAGAAGCTCGCGATTGAAGCCAAGAAACGAATGCTTAGCTTGATCTTGGACGACTTGGAGGGAGCCATGACGCCGATTGAAAATTTGCAGGCTTACGAACAAGAGTTCTTTCAGCACGAATTTCAGGCCATTCATGCCGCGACAGATCCTAATGGCAACCCGGTCCTGAACCGGCGTTGGACGTTGGCTCTTCAAAGTCATCGCAAAGCCCAAATGAGTTTGGCTGCGGTTAGCAATCTCGAGATTCAAAATGCGACTTTCTGCACCGAAGTCGATAGCTTTGGGATTCTAACCAAGTTCCCACAATATCACTTTAAGCAGAATCAAGAATTGCTTCTGTACTGTGAGCTCGACAACTTTGTATCGACACCGGTCAAAGATGCGTTTGAAACGCAGCTTCAAGGAAGCTATGAAATCGTCGACAGTAACGGCCGTCGTGTTGCCGATCAATTGCTGCCGCCCGACGAACACATCTGCCGCAATCAACGTCGGGACTATTTCATCGCTTATCGAATTTACACGCCGCAGGATATTAAGCCGGGTCGTTA
>JANODD010000344.1:0-37536 GCA_031412515.1 Planctomycetia bacterium
GGCTGTCGGAAAGTCGTGAACAAACGCAGTAGCGGAAGCCGTCAAGGCTTTCGGGAGTTGATATTGCGGGCCAAAGTTGCATGCACGAAATGCTTGACGCATTCCGCTACCGACTTTTCGCCACACCACCTTCCAGGTCCCGCGTTTTGTCGTGTCGCCTACCGTTACGATCAATTTTCGTTCGTCGTAAAAAATTGCATCGGTCAAGCGCTGATCGGGAACGTGGTAGTAGTTTGATTGCTGATCAAAGAGTACGAAGCCGTCTAAGTCGAGAAGACCGCTATCAGAACCAACAATTATCTCAGGTTGTTGCGGTGACTTCGCTGCACTCAACTTGTTGCCGTAAAAAAATCTGGATCGATACTTTGCGAGTGGCAATTGTCCTCGCAGGTCAAGATAGCCGGGCTGTGTAGCGATATTTAGGAAGTACTTTGTCACTTCGCTGGATTTCAGACCTCGCAATCGAAAATCTTGGGTTATGCCCAGCGATGGACCGCCGGGTGGAATCTGAACCCGGTCGATTAATGGTAGAGGTTTGAACTTGTTCTGAAACTCTTGTGCAACGCAGTCGGCTTGCAAAAGCAAAGCAAACAACATGACCAAGGCGGACACTAAGCGATTGAGTTGCCGCATGTTTCGCGAGCATTTGTTTGATTCCTTTTGAAGCAATCAATTTTTTACCAGCGGCGAGTTCCGAAAGCTGGATTAATTGTCTGCATTATTCACATTCTCATTTAGCGCTTGAGAGTTACTTAGTTTGTTTGCAGCAGAATTTGTATTTTTTGCCGCTGTTACATGGGCATAGCGAGTAGGGAAGGGGCTCTGACTTCTTAGCAGGAGGCTCAATCGTGATCGGTTGAGCACGACCCGACAATTCGGCAGGCAAAGTTATGCTACGAGCGTCGTGAGAAGCTATGGGACGAACGTTGAGGACCGCCTTCGAAAACATCGCATCGTACCGCGCGATCATCGGAAGTACGATCGAACTCTTAAATTCTTCGAAGTCCTCGTCGCTCATTTCTACGGAGGATCGCATTCTACTGAGTGCCTCATCACGGTTTGCCGCAGGAAGCTGCCCGAGGGTGTAGCAAAGGCTACTGAGCGAGAGGGCTTTGTTCAGCTCCTCGTGTGAGCCGTCCGTTTGGTCGAGCAACGGTTGGGCGTACGCAACCATGGCTTCTGCAAGTGCACCCATCTTCAATTCCCTCCATGCGATTTAGTGAAAAGAGCTATCTGCCGATACCGCTACTTTGCGAAAATCACAAGCAGACTCGCTTACTTATTCTATCGCCGGCCACGAAAAATTGAACCTCTGTTGAGCCTCGATCGCCGCACTCCGTCTGCAGGGGCTCACAGATTTGAGGAAGAAACGAGCACCGGCCGTCGGATGGGACTATTTGTCCCGTCCGTCCTTTCTCTGCTCTCCGTTTTCCAAAAACTACAGACCTACAAAAAACTAGAGCGCTCGGGACAAATGGTCCCAAGCTACGGATTGCCAATTCGGCAGTTGGTTTGTAGCCGTGATAAAAAATGCCTAAAACGTGCGGGATTTCTAGGGATTCGCGAACAGATTCGCTTATGGCACGGTTGTTGCATAACGCATGAGCGACTTGGTCTCGCTGCCACTCTGACTTGGTGATTTCGTCGACGTATATCGTTGATGGGATTTTACGAGGCTGGGGTAGTTTGACCGGAAGGCGCGCGTCCGTGTGGGGCGTGGGCTGAAACTGAGACAACAAAGTTCGAGCTGCGGGCAATGAAAATTAGCCTCACGTCGTGAGATATGGGGACGTGGCTCGTCGATTTTTTGGCTGTTCGCAGAGCGTGTCGCGACTGAAATGTAGTCGCAGTCTAAGATCCAATTGGAGGAGTTGAAACGTGGCGAAGCAAATGGTTTTTGATGACGAAGCGCGTCAACCGCTGCTGGCTGGTGTATCCAAGCTGGCACGAGCGGTTCGCAGTACTCTGGGTCCTCGCGGCAGAAATGCCGTTCTGGACAAGGGTTGGGGTTCGCCCAAAGTGACGAAGGACGGTGTTACCGTCGCTGAAGACATCGAATTGGACGACCCGTACGAAAATTTGGGCGCTCAACTCGTCAAGGAAGCGGCCAGCAAGACCAACGATGTGGCTGGTGACGGCACCACGACCGCTACCGTCCTCTCGGAAGCGATCTTCCGCGAAGGTCTGAAGATGATTGCTGCGGGCGCTGACCCAATGGCTCTATCACGCGGTATCGCTAAGGCAGTTGAAGCTGTCGGCGACGAGCTGACCAAGATGTCGATCAAAATCGACGAAAAGAGCAAGAAAGAAATCAAGCAAGTCGCTACCATCGCTGGTAACAACGATCCAACCATCGGCGACGTTCTAGCTGACGCGTTCTTGAAAGTCGGCAAAGATGGCGTGATCACTGTGGAAGAAGGCCGCAGTGCGGAAACGACTGTTGAAGTCGTCGAAGGTATGCAGTTCGATCGCGGTTTCCTATCGCCACACTTTGTTACCAACCCTGACGAAGTTGCCGTTGAACTCGACGATTGTTACATGTTGATTTTCGAAGAGAAGATCAGCAGCAACAAGAAGTTGATCCCTCTGCTCGAAGCGATCAGCAAAGCCAAGAAGCCGCTGTTAATCATCGCTGAAGACGTCGACGGCGAAGCGCTAGCGACACTAGTTGTTAACAAGATGCGTGGCATTCTCAGCGTTTGCGCTGTTAAAGCTCCTGGTTACGGCGATCGTCGCAAAGCGATCATGGGTGACCTGGGCGTTCTGTGCGGTGGACAACCGATTTTCAAAGATCTCGGCATAGACCTCGAAAGCGTCAAGCTGAGCGACCTCGGTCGTGCGAAGAAGATTCGCATCACTAGCGAAGAGACGATCATTGTCGGCGGAGCTGGTAAGAAAGACGCGATCGCTGGTCGTGCGGATCAAATCCGTCGCGAAATCGAAAACACAGATAGCGAATACGATCGTGAGAAGCTGCAAGAGCGTCTAGCGAAGTTGGCTGGCGGTGTAGCTCAGATCACTGTCGGTGCTGCTACTGAAACTGAAATGAAAGAGCGTAAAGCTCTGCTGGACGATGCCAAAGCTGCAACTAAAGCGGCTCTTCAAGAAGGCATCGTTCCTGGTGGTGGCGTGGCTTTGCTGCGTTGCGACGGGGTCATTGCCAAGCTAAAGCTCGAAGGCGACGCTGGTTTGGGTGCCAAGATCATCCAGAACGTTTTGGATTATCCACTGCGAGCGATTGCTAACAACGCTGGTGTTGATGGCGCGGTTGTTGTCAACCGAGTGCGTCAACAGAAGGTCAAGACCGAGGGTTACGACGCTAACACCGATACCTACTGCGACCTGGTTAAGGCTGGCATCATCGATCCAGCTAAGGTTGTACGAACTGCGCTTCAGAATGCAGCTAGCGTTGCTTGCTTGCTGTTGACAACTGAGTCGCTGATCACTGACATTCCGAAGGATGAAGAAGAAGGTGGCGGCGGACATCACGACCATGGCATGGGCGGTGGCGGCGGAATGGATATGGGTGGCATGGGCGGAATGGGTGGAATGGGCGGCGGCATGGGTGGCATGGGCGGGATGATGTAGTTCCTGTACCTGACCCCTCACCCCCGGCCCCTCTCCCCTGAGTACCGGGACGAGGGGAGCCAGAGCTGACGAAAACGCCCCTCTCCCAGGTTATTGGGGCGAGGGAGCCAGGACTCAAAAAATCAAATTTCAAATTTCAGTTTTGAAATCTGAAATCCAAATACAAACAAAATACAAACTAGAACAAGTTTCACTTAAGAAAGTAATCAGAATGGCAAAACTAAAGCTACGTCCGCTTGATGATCGCGTCGTTGTACAACCTGAAGAAGCTGAATCGACTACCGCTGGCGGTATTGTCCTTCCAGATTCGGCCCAGGAAAAGCCACAGCGCGGTACGGTCGTCGCTGTTGGTCCTGGCAAGTTGCTGGACAATGGCAATCGCGGAACTCTGTCGGTTGCAGTTGGCGACGTCGTTATTTATGGCAAATACGGCGGCAGCGAAGTGGAAGTCGATGGCAAGGATGTGAAGATCCTGCGTGAGAGCGATATCCTCGCAAAAATCGTTTCTTAATTTCGTCATTCATCAGCCGGATGGCACCAGCCTCCAGTTGCGTCTGATTTTGTCTGAACCGGAGGCTAGTGCCTTCCGGCTGACAAGATCAGGCTGACAAAACCAAACTGAACATTCATTTTTTATAAGGACCAATAGCGTGGCAAAACAGCTGATGTTTGAGGATCACGCACGCGCTCGGATGCTGAAGGGTGTGGAGAAGCTGGCTGATGCAGTCGCTGTCACCATGGGCCCTACAGGCCGAAACGTGATCATCGATAAGAGCTTTGGTGGCCCAACCGTAACTAAAGACGGTGTGACTGTCGCCAAGGAAATTGAACTTGAAGACCGCTTTGAAAACATGGGCGCCAAGCTCGTTGTCGAAGTGGCTCAAAAGACTAGCGATTTGGCTGGTGACGGAACCACTACCGCAACTGTGCTTGCACGAGCGATCTTCAAAGAAGGTCTTCGCAACATTGTCGCCGGTAGCAATCCGACCGCTGTTCGTCGCGGTATCGAAAAGGCCGTTGAAGCAGCCGTTACGAAGTTGCATGAAATTGGAAAGCCTGTTAGCGATCGTCAACAAATCGCTCATGTCGGCGCGATCAGTGCGAACAATGACATGGTGATTGGCGAATTGCTGGCCCAATCGCTTGAGCGCGTTGGCAAAGACGGCGTGATCACTGTCGAAGAAGGCAAAACCGCCGATACGACTGTTGAATACGTTGACGGCATGCAGTTCGATAAGGGCTTTGTATCGCCGTACTTCATCAATACCCCTGGCGATATGACTTGCACTTACGACAACGCCTTGGTGCTGTTGTTCGAAAAGAAGATCAGCAACATTCGCGACCTTGTTCCAGTTCTGGAAAAAGTGAGCGCAAGCGGTCGTCCGCTGTTGATCATCGCTGAAGACGTTGACGCTGAAGCGTTGACTCTGTTGGTCGTGAACAAGCTGCGTGGCACTCTGAACGTTTGTGCTGTTAAGGCACCTGGGTTCGGCGATCGTCGCAAAGCGATGATGGGTGACATTGCAACTTTGACCGGTGGTACATTCATCAGCGACGACCTCGGCATCCAGCTAGAGAAGATCACTCTGGAGCACCTCGGTCGCGCGAAGAAGGTTGTTGTCGACAAGAACAACACAACCATCGTTGAAGGTGGCGGCGAGCGCAAAGTCATTGACCAGCGTGTGGCTCAGATCCGCACTCAAATTGATCAAACCGACAGCGAATACGATCGTGAAAAGCTGCAAGAGCGACTTGCAAAACTGTCCGGTGGTGTGGCTGTGATCAGTGTTGGTGCTGAGACCGAAGCCGACATGAAGCAGAAGAAGGCTCGCGTTGAAGACGCTCTTCACGCAACTCGCGCTGCTATGGAAGAAGGCATTCTTCCAGGTGGTGGTGTAGCCCTAATTCGCTGCACCGAAGCCGTTCAAGCTTGCATCGACAAGTGCAAAGGCGACGAGAAAATCGGTGCTACGATCATACTTCACTCGCTATCCGCACCGCTGCGTCAGATCGCTGACAACGCTGGTATCGATGGCTCAGTTGTCGCCGACGAAGTGAGCCAAAAGCCACTTTCGATGGGCTACGATGCGAACAAAGGCGAATACGTCGATATGCTGAAGTCCGGCATTATTGATCCAGTGAAAGTTGTCCGCACAGCGTTGGCTAATGCTGGAAGTATCGCTGGCCTGCTGCTGACGACTGAAGCGTTGGTAACAACCTTTGATAAAGACGACAAGAAGAAGCAGCGTGCTGAAGGCGCGGTTTCTTAGTTAGGGTTTAATTAATCGCCTGGGCTTGCTCTTCGCATGCTCCGGTGTTAACTACAAAGGCCACTCTCTCACGGGAGTGGCCTTTTGAGTAAGCGAACGTAAGATAACAGTGTCGCCTTTCGCTCCGCGAAAGTAGCGGGTTATGTGAGATAAGTACGCGCGAGCTTGAGTGTTTCACGCGCTACTTTCGCGGAGCGAAAGGCGACACTCACTGCTCTACATAAGCAGTGGCGGCTTACGCTGGGGACAAATGGTCCCAAGCTACGAGTAGCCTGACATTTTTTTAACTCATGGAAAAAAGCCTGCGGTTCGATGGCAGCAACTAAACGCGATTATTACGAAGTTCTAGGTGTCAGTCAAAACTGTGCACAGGATGAACTCGCAAAAGCGTATCGCAAGCTAGCGATGAAATATCATCCGGATAGCAACCGCGATGACGAAAACGCGATTACAAAATTTAAAGAAGCTGCTGAAGCGTATGAGATACTAAGCGACAAAGAGAAACGCGCGCGGTACGACCAATATGGTCACGCTGGAGTTGAAGGTCGCAGCAGTCAATTCAATGACGCAAGCGATATTTTTGAAGCCTTTGGCGACATGTTCGGCGGAACGATTTTTGAAGATTTCTTCGGCGGTCGATCTTCACGCGCTCGAACTCGACGTGGCGCGGATGTACGTTGCGATGTTACGCTGACGCTTGAAGAAGCCGCGGCGGGAACACGCAAGAAAGTTACGCTGACCCGACATGACCAATGTGGCACCTGCAGTGGCTCGGGCGCAGAACCAGGTTCAGAACCGCAGATCTGTCAGCGTTGTCGCGGTCATGGTCAAGTTGTTCAAGCCACTGGTATCCTCCGCGTTCAAACGACTTGCCCACAGTGTCGTGGCAATGGCAAAATCATTTCAAAACGTTGCAAGTCTTGCGATGGTTCAGGGTTGAAGCCGCGCGAGGTGACGTTAGAAGTCGCTATTCCTGCTGGTGTTGACGATGGCATGCGTGTCCGCATGCCTGGCGAAGGTCAAGGCAGCCCTGACGGCGGGCAATCCGGTGACGCGTACTGCTTCATCCGTGTCTTGCCGCACAAGATATTTAAACGCGAGGGAAGCGATCTGATTTTGCAGGTCCCGCTCAGTTATTCCCAAGCGGTGTTGGGAACATCGTTTGAGATACCAACGCTGACGGGTAAACACAAAGTTGATATTCCGCGCGGCACGCAGAGCGGCGAAGTGTTCCAGATGAAGGGCTTTGGCGTTCCTGATCCTCGCAGTGGAATGCGTGGAGACCTCCTACTGCAGACTTACGTCGAGATCCCGAAGAAAGTAAACGCGCGTCAAGAAGATCTACTTCGGCAATTAGCTGAAGTGGACGAAGAGCACGTTACGCCTCATCGCAAATCATTTCTAGATCGAATCCTTGCCCATTTCCGACTCAACGAAAACGATAAAGGCAACTCTAAAGCGGAGTAGCAGCCATGAAAAACCAAGCTGACCAAACTGAATCCAACGAATTTTCCGAAAATGCTGACCCATTGAACAGCGAAAATCATGGAGTGACTGACGAAGTACTCGGCGAGCTTGATTCGATGGAAAGCGAGTCAGGCGCGGATGATACAACGATGGTGTTACTCGATAAATTGCGAGTAGCTGAAGCTGAGGTCTTGCGCAGCCGAGCTGAGATGGAAAATTATCGCAAGCGCATGCAACGCGATTCGGATCAACAACTGAAGTTTGCCAACGTCCCCATCGTGCGCGACTTGGTTGACGTGATTGATAACTTGAATCGTGCCATCGAAGCGGCTCGAACCGACGAGACCAATACCAAAGCGCTCGTTGATGGCGTTCAAATGGTCACTCAGCAGTTCAACGATGCGCTTGCCAAGCACGGATGCAAACCGATCCCAGCCGTTGGAACTGTTTTCGATCCTAACATCCATCAAGCTATCGCGCAGATGCCAAGCCAAGAGGTTCCTGCTGGTACCGTCGCAATGGAAGTTGCGGTGGGGTACATGTTGCACGATCGGGTCATTCGACCGGCACAAGTCATCGTTAGCACCGGTAGTGGTTCCTGATTTTGTCGCTTGAATTAAACGGAGAATTGGTCAATGCCAACTTATGACTATGAATGCGACGCGTGCAAGCACAAGTTTGAGCTGTATCAAGGGATCAACGCAGAAGTCGAGAAGAAATGCCCCGCCTGCAAGAAGAACAAGCTCAGGAGATTGCTAGGAACCGGAGCCGCAATTGTTTTCAAAGGTTCAGGTTTCTATCAAACCGATTATCGAAGCGACTCTTATAAAAAGTCCAAGGAAGCAGATAGCTCGAGCAGTTCATCAAAGTCCGAAAGCAAATCGGAAGGAGCCAAGTCGGAAAGCACTCCGGCTAAGACGGAGAGTAAAACTCCATCTGCCAAGCCCAAGAAAACTTCGTAGCCTAACGTAGCCCAGGCATCCGGCCTGGGTTCAGTACTGGCGTAGCCTAGGCATCCTGCCTGGGTTTTTTTCGTTCGAACGCAACGCAGGGAAGAGCCGTAGTCACAACCCCAGGCTCAACCTCAGGCTCAAACCCAGGCTCAAACCCAGGCAGGATGCCTAGGCTACGGTACCCCACGAAAGATACTCGATGAACCAAGAATTGCTGCACCGGCAGTTTCCTAATGGATTAGTATTGCTGGGTGAGCATATGCCGTGGTTGCGTTCAGCGGCCTTTACATTCTTGCTTCCGGCTGGAACTTGCTACGAGCCAGATGGATTCGATGGACTGGCAGGAGTGAGTTGTGAAATGAGTCAACGCGGATGCGGGAAGCTGGACAGTCGTGAGTTCTTAGAAGAGCTAGATAGTCTGGGCGTTGATCGTGGCAGTTCCATCACGACAAACCATACTTCATTTAGCTGTGCCATGCCCAGCAAGGTGTTGCCGCGGGTTATAGATCTATACAGCGATTTGGTACGCAGGCCTCACTTGCCCGAAGACCAGTTGAACGACGCACGGCAACTAGGAATGCAAGATCTGCGAGCTCTCGAAGACGAGCCTGCTCACCGTTGTTTCAGTGAACTGAAACGCTTTCGCTTTCCACTTCCATATGGACGAATCTCTCAAGGGACGCGGGAAGGTTTAGCCGCTATCGAACTTTCTCATCTGCACGATTTCTTTAACAACAATTTCCATCCAACCGGCAGCATACTTGCCGTGGCAGGGAATTTTGATTGGGAGCAGCTTTGCAACACGGTGGAGGCTTCCCTAGGTGACTGGGCTGGGCCGATCGAGCCTGCTTTGCCACCTCTGCAACCGCGTTTCGGCAGCAGTCACACCGATCACGCATCCAATCAAACGCATCTTGCGTTGGCGTATGATTGCGCCCCGTATGAATGTAAGGATTATTACATGGCGCGGGCGCTCGTGGGAATCTTGAGCGATGGAATGAGTTCACGATTATTCACCGAAGTGCGCGAAAAACGCGGCTTAGTTTATTCCGTATTCGCGACTTGTTTTTCTTTGGCTGCGCAAGGTTGTGTACTTTGCTACGCGGGCACAACAACGAATCGAGCTGAAGAGACGCTGCACGTTTTGCTCGAAACAATCGACTCGCTTGGGCAAGGCATCAATCAAGATGAGCTCGAGCGACTGAAGAATCGATCGAAGAGCTCGCTGGTCATGGAACAAGAATCGTCAGCCGGACGCAGTAGTCAGATTGCGAACGACTGGTTTGCACTCGGTCGTGTTCCGACACGCGTGGAACTCTGTGCGCAGATTGACAGTTTGACATGCGATTCGTTGCTCGAATATTTCCACGCGCACAAACCAAAAAATTTCTCACTTGTTACAGTCGGATCACAAGCATTGGAGTTGCCCAGTGGAGTTGCTAACACACAAAACTGATGCCGGTCCGGAGATCATTGCACTAAGTGATCCCGCGGCCTTTACTGTGTCGCTGGGTTGGTTCGTTAAAACCGGTTCGCGTGACGAAAAGTTCGAGATCGCAGGCGTAAGTCATTTTCTTGAACACATGGTTTTTAAAGGAACTAGCAAGCGATCGGCGGAAGCGGTTAACCGGGAACTCGATCATCTGGGTGCGCAGTCGAACGCATACACGTCGGAAGACTCGACCGTATTTTACGCCTCGGTGGTTCCTGAATGTCAGGCTCGCGCGGTCGATCTGCTTACCGATCTGATGTCTCCTAGTCTTGGCGAACAGGAGTTTGAAACGGAACGCCAAGTGGTGCTTGAAGAGATTGCGATGTACGACGACCAACCGCCCTATGGTGCTTTCGAGAAAGCCATGGAGCTGTTTTTCGGCAATCATCCGTTGGCAACTCGCGTGCTCGGCACGGTTGAAACCGTATCTGAAATGTCTGTCGGTCAAATGCGAGAGTATCACAGTGAACGGTACACTCGCGACAATATGTTTCTGATCGCTAGTGGCAAAGTTGATTTCGCGCAGTTGGTTGACCATGTTGAAGAGCATACGGAGCGTTGGCCGACGGGGGCAGCCCCGCGTCAACATCGTGCGCCGATTTTTACCACGCATGATGTGCTCATCGAGCGTGAAGCCACACATCAGCACTATGCCGTAAAACTCTGGCCCGGTTTGAGCTGCAACGATCCGCGACGTTACGCGCTCCGCATGCTCTGCACGATTCTTGCGGACGACTCTGGCAGCCGGTTGTTTTGGGAATTAATCGATACCGGGAAAGCTGAAACTGCGGCTCTTTGGCCACAACTGTTCGATGACTGTGGATGTTTGCTCGGTTATCTATGCTGTGCACCTGAGGACGCGGAAGAGAACATTGAAACAATGCAGAGCGTCTTCGATGACGTATTAAAAAACGGCGTGACTCGCAAAGAGCTCGAACTTGCTAAGAATAAAATTCAAGCGGGTTTAATTTTATCCGATGAACGCCCCAGCAATCGATTGTTCGCACTTGGACAGTCATGGCTAACGCGGCGCTCCTACGAGCCGCTGGACGTGATACTCGAACGATTCGCTTCGGTAAGTCAGCAGGACATTCTTGATATTGCCCATCGCACACTAAATCATACACCCACGACGGTGCAGATTGTTGATCCAGAGTCCTGAGAAAATTGAGCAGTGATATGCCGACTCCGAGGATAGAAATTCATTACTGCCGACAGTGCCAATGGATGCTCCGCGCTGCCTGGTATGCGCAAGAGTTGTTAACTACATTCAGCGAAGAGCTCGGTGAAGTTGCACTGATCCCTGGAACTGGCGGCATCTTTAAAGTGCGCTGCGGATCTGAATTGATTTGGGATAGAAAAACGATGGATGGCTTTCCCGATGTTAAGCAACTCAAGCAACTCGTTCGCGACCAAATCGCTCCAGACCGGGAACTTGGGCATATTGATAGATCTAAACCGAGCTAGTTTAAAATTGATAGTACCACGGTACTTCCCGCTTGTTTGACCCGTAGCCAGCGGCGTAGGAAAAGGCTTGCAGCCCGCAACAGAGGTAGTTCACCCGGTGTAAAAGTCTTCCACTGCAAGACGCGGTGCTTTTGAGCGGCAAACAAAACGCTTTTGTGGTTTCACTTCGAATGGTAGCGGCAGTGTGTTGAAGCGTTGTTCTATGGATGGCAGGGTTGGGTAGTACTAGGGACTGTTGATACCGTTTAATTTCGCGCGTGATGCCAACTGCAAGCCGTTCCCGTCGCCGCTGGCTATGGGTCAAACAAGCGCTCGTTTGACTTTAAAGTGCGGCGAAGTTCTCGAGCAACTTCAAGCCATCCCGTTGACTTTTCTCTGGATGAAACTGAGTCGCAAACAAATTATCACGCCAGATCGAAGCGCAAAATTGTTGACCGTAATCGCATGACAACCATACCGACGAAGCATAAGTCGGCTGAACATAGTACGAGTGGACGAAGTAAAAGTACGCGTCGCTCGCAATGTCTTTAAGCAGCTTGCAATCCGGCTTTTCGACTCGCACTTGATTCCAACCCATGTGTGGAACTTTGCGATCGGCGATATGAGGAAAGCGAATCACTTCGCCGGGTATTACACCCAAACCTTCATGTCGCTCGCCTTCGAATCCGGTTTCGAATAGCAGTTGAAGGCCAAGACAGATGCCTAAGAATGGTTTGCCAGACTGGATCGAATCGACGATTGGCTCAGGCAACTTGCGAGACTTGAGCTCGCGCATGGCATCGCCGAAAGCGCCAACCCCAGGCAGGATGACTTTGCGAGCTTCCGCGATCTGATTCGGATCGTTGGTTATCGTAGCTACCGCGCCAACGTGCTCGAGCGCCTTTTGCACGCTGCGCAAGTTGCCCATCTGGTAATCAATGATCGCAATATCAATACGGCTCATAGGGAACTTCGAATCGCGAGATGGCGTAGCTGGTTTCGTGAGAAACCGGTCGAACGCGGGAACTAACGCCGACGCATCCGGTTTCTCACGAAACCAGCTACAGGCAAGGAGGGAGAATGTGACAACGATCTGCTCGTCGCATCCGGTTTCTCACGAAACCAGCTACCAGCAGACGAAAAAATCGTATCCCAGGTTCACGCTTTGATCAATAAGGCATGGGTTGCGCAAGAAAATCGTTGACGCTAGTGATCTTCTTTTCTTCTTCCTCTTTCCACATCCAACCGAACATGCTGCTTTTCTCTTCCTTCTGCTTGTTACGATCGGCCCAGTAGTCCGTTTGATAGCCGTGCGATGATTCACTCGCCTTCGGCTTGCCGTCGTTGAATGGATTCAGAAAATCCCCTGTGTTATACATCCATCGCTTGGTTGTGGACCCCATTCGACTTAACGAAGATCGAGTATTGTTTCTCGCTCTCGACCAAGAAGGCAACTTGAACATCGATGAAGAAGAAGTTTTAGGTGGTGGTGACGAAGACCCAAAGAACGTGCTGGAGCGCGTTTCAGGCTCGGACTTCGACGCAGATCCAAACGGCCACCATGAGGAGGACTTGGATTCTTGCGCAAGCAGTGAATTTGACGAAAAGACAACAAGAACCAAACCAAGTATCGCAGTCCGTTGCGCGTTCATGGCATCCCTTCCGTATTAAAACCATTTAAACACGGTGGGATAGTCTCAAAAATTCTCTGCGAAGTCGAGATCTATTTCGACTTGGCTGGTGGCGTCTCGATTTGAATATGCAGTTCTTTCATTTGCTTGCTTTCGACTTCGCCAGGCGCTTCAGTCATTAAATCCATCGCTCGTTGCGTTTTTGGAAACGCTATGCAGTCGCGGATGTTGTCCAAACCACCAAATAACATCACAACGCGGTCTATACCAAGGGCAATTCCACCGTGCGGTGGCGCACCGTATCGCAATGCATCCAAAAGGAATCCGAACCGATTAACGGCCATCTCAGGTGAAATACCAAGCAAGTCAAACACGATTTGCTGAGTCTCAGGGTCGTGAATCCGGATCGTTCCACCACCGGCTTCGTAGCCGTTAATAATCAAGTCGTAGGCCTGAGCCCGGCAAGCGGCGGGTTCGTCGCGAAGCTTGGCTAGATCCTTCGGCCGAGGTGCCGTAAACGGATGATGCGTTGCGACCCATCGGTTTTCTTCTGGATCGTGATCGAACATTGGAAACTCGACGACCCATGAAAAATGCATCTGCCCCGGCTCGTACAGCTTCAGCTCGCCCGCGAGTTTGCGACGCAGGCCGTTTAGCCCCTTACAAGTGACTTCCCACGAATCGGCCAATAGCAATATCAAATCGCCGGGCTTGGCTTCAAAACGAGCTTTCAAGCCTTCGAGCACGGGCGGCTCGACGTTCTTGCTGATCGGTGACCACAGCGAACCGTCCGGCTCGACGCGGAACCAAGCTAGACCTTTGGCAGCGAAATCATGCTTGACGAACTCGGTCAATTCATCGATTCGCTTGCGTGAGAACTCTTCGGCTCGACCGTCGATTTTGATCCCGCGCACAAAACCGTTGGCATCCACAGCACCGCGGAAGACGCGAAATTCAGACTGCTTGGCCAATTCGCTGCAGTCGACAATTTCCATGCCGTAACGCAGATCCGGCGCGTCGCTACCAAAACGACGCATGGCTTCGTCATAGGTCATGCGCGGAAGAGGTGACTGCAAGTCAATGTTTAGCAAGTCTTTGGCAAGCGTTACCATCAGGCCGTCAATCATTTTGATGATGTCTTCAGCGTCAACAAACGACATTTCCAAGTCGAGTTGCGTGAATTCCGGTTGTCGATCCGCTCTCAAGTCTTCGTCGCGGAAGCAACGAGCCACTTGGATGTAACGATCGTAACCAGCGACCATCAAAATCTGCTTGTACAACTGCGGCGATTGCGGGAGCGCAAAGAAATGTCCCCAATGTACGCGACTAGGCACTAAGTAATCGCGGGCTCCTTCGGGCGTGCTACGACCGAGGATAGGTGTCTCGACGTCGATAAAGTTATGCTCGGCAAAATAATCTCGCATCGCTTTAATGATTTGGCTGCGAAGGACTAACGTTTTTTGCATGGCTTCGCGGCGCAAGTCAATGTAGCGATACTTCAGACGCAGATCTTCGCCCGGCAATTCATCTTGGTTGGGAAAGAAGGGAGGAGTTTGACAACGATTGAGCAAGCGGACTTCATCGGCCCGTATTTCAATTTCACCCGTTACCAGCTTTGCATTAATTTTGCCTTCGAGCCGATGGCTGACGATGCCGGAAATCAGCGCAACATCTTCACCGCGGAGTTTCTTGGCGACTTCAAGAGATGCTTCGCCGCTATCGGAGTTGGCGACACATTGGGTCTTCCCGTAGCGGTCGCGAAGGTCGATGAACATCGTTCCACCGTGGTCGCGCGATGTATCAATCCAGCCGCAAAGGGTTACACGTTGCCCGATGTGTTCGCTACGAAGTTCGCCGCATGTATGTGTGCGAAGCAAAGGAATACTCCTCAATGTTGATCCAAAGTCCTACCGCCGCAGCCGAACACGCCCAAAAAACGCGTAAGAAATTCCCAGAAAGTCACTTCTCCGCTGCGAATCCGACAGATTTTACAAGACGTATTAAATGCTGCTAGTGCCTAGTCAGATCGCAACACCGTTTAACCCGTAGCCTCCGCTGGAGACTGTGAGTTAATAGCAACGGTTCATGTGTCGCATAAGTTATGCTAAATAGTTGACCGGTTTTTCGGAGCGCGGGCGTCCCCGCCCGCTGAACCCGCTAGGTTACTAGCGGCGACAGCAAAGAACCCGTTTACCTTCTACAAAGTGAGCTCGTCAAACTCACCTGCAAGTCACTTAGTCGCGAGCGGGCGAGGACGCCCGCGCTCCGAAAAACCGGTCATCCACTTTCGCAGGCTGCTGAGAACGTTTGAATAATGCTATTAAGTCAACACGCTCCGCTGGCTGTGGGTCAAACGAAAACCTACTAACCGATCGCACCCTGCGAAAGCAATGTAAAACACCATCGGTAAACAAACTGCCACCATCATGTTAGAATTCGCCCCTTTACCGACTGCCCCTCAGCTAACAATCAAAACATGAATAATCTTGCACAAATCCACTTTGGCGATCGACTTGCCGACGTCGTTCGAGCCAAAAAATCTCCAGTCTGCGTGGGACTGGACCCGAGGTGGGGCAGTTTGCCCGATTCGATTCGCTCGGGAATTAATGTCGATGACCGAAGTGCGGTCGCTGGGGCAACTGAATGCTACTGCCGGCATGTCATCGACGCGGTCGCCGAGTTCGCACCGGTCGTCAAACCACAAGCCGCTTTCTTCGAGCAACTCGGCTCGCAGGGAATGGTTGCGCTGGAATCAATAATTCAGTACGCACGCAAAGCCGGTTTGCTGGTTTTGCTTGATGGGAAACGCGGTGACATTGGCACAACCGCCGAAGCATACGCGGACGCTTACCTCGGCAGTGCTAGCGCTTGGCAATGCGATGCCTTGACCGTCAATCCCTATCTCGGGGACGACACGCTGAAGCCCTTCGTCGACCTGTGCCACTCGCGCTTCGCTGGGATTTTTGTCTTAGTCAAAACATCCAACCCAGGTAGCGGATTTTTGCAAGACAAAGTTGTTGAAGGTCGCGCTGTATACGAACACATGGCTGCACTTGTCCAGCAAATTACCCAGCAGTCCGTTGGTTCATCGGGCTATGGATCGATCGGTGCTGTAGTGGGTGCGACTTACCCCGAACAACTTGCCAAGCTGCGAGCGCAGATGACCAACACTTGGATATTGATCCCAGGTTACGGCGCCCAAGGTGGCACTGCCAGCGATGTAGCGCACGGCTTTGATAAAAACGGGCTTGGCGCAATCGTCAACAGTTCGCGTGGCATCATCTTCGCTTACCAAAGCCCGCGTTACGCCAGCCTAACCTGGCAGGACGCGATAGCCGCCGCCGCCCGAGACATGGCGGCCGAGCTGCGAGCAGCCCAATGAACTGGCTAGTGCTCTGTACAGATTAGATTTTGGGGTTCGCAATTGGATTGTCGCACGTTTGTCCCAATCGTAGCTGCAACAATTGAGACAATTGTGCGACACTCAACCCCAAAATCTAATCTGGACAAAATGCTAACGGTTTGGTTAGGCCACTAAGTGATGGCAACGGATAGCCTGAGCTGCGAGTCCCGAGTAGCATTCTATTGTTGCCACGCGCTCAGATCCCGTTCCATACCTCCTCATTGGCGAGTTTGCAAAGTGCTATTTCCAATTAATGACGATGATCGTCAAGTGACTTCGCCAGCCTTCGTCACATACACGATTTTTGCGCTGAACATCGGCATGTTTTTGATTCAGATGACCAATCCAAGTTTTACTTACGGATGGAGCGTGATTCCGAAAGAGATAACAACTGGCGTCGACTTAGTGAAGCCCGTGCGCATCGAGTTGCCTGACAAACAAATCGTGGAAATTCCGCAAGCGCCTGGACCACCGATCATTTATTTGACGCTGTTATCGGCGATGTTCATGCATGGTGGGTTTGGGCACATCGCAGGAAACATGCTCTATCTGTGGATTTTTGGGAACAACGTCGAACATCGTTTTGGCCACGGATGGTTTCTGCTCTTCTACTTGTCGGCGGGTTTAGTAAGCAATTTTGCGCAGATCGCGGCTGGTCCCAACACTGTGCTTCCCAATCTCGGAGCGTCGGGGGCGATTGCTGGGGTAATGGGAGCTTACATTGTGCTGTTTCCGTACAACCGCGTGAACGCAGTTTTTTTCTATAACGTCATCACAGTACCTGCGATCGTCGTGCTCGGCATGTGGATCGTGACCCAATTTGTTAGCGGTGTGGGTTCAATCGCCGCAACCTCAGAGACAACCGGTGGCGTCGCTTATATGGCTCATATCGGAGGCTTCGTAACAGGTGTCACCGTCGCACTGTTATCGAAGTCTATCATTCGCGAAGAAAAGGATTGTGTGTTGACTCGACAATATGAACGCGATCCACGAGCTCACTCGCTTTGGACAACTAGTCGCAATGTGGATTGAAGGTGGGTTTCAGCGTATTCCGTGGGTCGCTCCTGCCAGGTGCGACCTGTCAGGCCATAGTACATCGCACAATAGTCGCACCTGGCCGACCCGACCCACTGCAGATTGCGCCTCACGGAAGAGAAAGAAAGCCATTCATTTTTGCTCGATGATCCGAAAAACGGCAAAGGATTTGTTTTGTGTATCGATGGGATACATAAACTCGAGATTGAGCAACGGAGTCACTTGCGTTCCACGATCGACCAGAACCCATCGAAATCCGTAGCGACGCGCGAGCTCAATAATCTGCTCAGATGTCCACTCGACGCGTTCATCCTTTGAATTGCGTGGCTGCCGGCAGAGCACCAAACGCTCGTACCAGTTGCGGACACTTTCGTTGTCTTGCGGCACATCTTTCCAGCAAACCACTTCGGCGCGACCCGCATACCACTTAAATGTTTGCTGATGCTCAGGAGTAAACCAGAGCGAATCCGAAGGCGAATTTTTTCGAGCCCAATCACACACAGCCAGCCAATCGATGTAACGATCCGTATCGATCGCGCGAGCCATCGGCGCGTTCATCAAGATATCGTCGGCTGGGGGATACCGTCTTGCAGAGTTCGCTTGCGCGTGGCGAATGGTGAGGAACAACAAAAGTGCACCGGCAATAAGCTGACTTGCCAAAGCGAATTTAGACCAAGCGCGAGCTTCTTTGTCAGACGATGGACCAGCGGCTGGAAGCGGCGCGATCGCGCCACTGGTGTGTTTTGCAAATTGCAATCCCCCAGCAGTAACTTTCCAAAAAGTAAGTGTCCAAGCAAGCGGCACTGCAATGTCCGACCAGCGAAACCAATAAAATCTCAGCAATTCCGAAGCGAAAATGGGGCTCGAAAGCGAAAAAAATCGATCTATCGCAAGCCCAACTGCGGAGAACAGGACTGAGATCCAGCCTATCGTTAACATCCATGCGACCGGATCCTGGCGGACCTCTTCGCGACTTTTTTTCCGCAGTATCGACCACGCGAGCAACGTGGCAGCAACCAAGAGTCCGAGCGATATGCCGCCGGCGAGGTGTCGGTCGAAAGCAAACAGGGATGGGCATTGGTGATGCGCCAGCCGCTTGTAAACGTGAATTTGCGATGCGACCAAGTTGCCAACTTGATTGGGACTATTCAAACCCAACCCAGCAGGAATCACGCCCACCAAGCCGAGTCCAGTTGCAAGCGCCAGCCAACGAGCTTGGGCGCGGGCACGTTCCCAAAGACCGGGCACGCACAGCCAAGCGATACCGAAACTCAAACCAGCCCACCCGCCCGCCAATGGATGCCACGCTACGGCCAATCCCAACCAAACCCAAACTCGAGCCCAGCGATTCTGAAACAGCTCGGAAATCGCGAGAATTACACATGGATAAGCCAGCGATTTCCCTTCAAATCCACCAATTGCCCATTCGCCGGCCCAGTTCCCGTAGTCGATCGCAAAGTACCAACTGCCAAGTGCGAGCGCGCCAACAATCCAGTGGACGCCAATTGCAACGCGAAGTTTCTGCCACGCCCAAGCCAAGCAAAACCAACTAATGATCCGGCCGATCCAGGCAACGGCGGGCAGCGGCAGCCAGAGTGCGAGGGCTCCGGCCAATCCGGCAGCCAAACCGTGAGCGTCAGACGATTCGAAAAAAAGATCGCCTGGACAAAATTCGCGATTGAAAAGGTGCTTTGCCTTCGGCAAATAATGCGATTCGTTGACCCCTGGTACTTGTTCGGCGGCCAGCAAACAAATCAGCGCGAAGAGAACGACAACTTCGCCGAGGTCGCGGAATTTTCGTCGCGGGGCGAGAGACTGGAAGGGAGGGGACGGAGCCACTTTTGTCATTCGCCACCCCAGTCCAGTTGCTTCAAGGAAAAGTTAGATTGCGTCGACTTTTGCGACTAGCCCCGTCCGCTTGACAAAAATTTAGCAAAAAATTCGGTTGCAGTCACTTGTTTTCTTGACTGTCAACACTTCGTACGTACAGTGGATGTAGGAAGCCTCAAGAGTATGAAGGGCTAGGTACCCCAGCCACCTCTGAAGCAGTTCTGCCGACCACTCCTCAGAAGACCAGAAGGTTCTGGCTCAGTAGGATACGGCGTAGGGCCAATTTACCAAAGGAAGGGTCCGATGTTAGTACTATCCCGTAAGAAAAATGAGAGCATTGTCATCAACAACGACATTACCATTGTCGTCGTTGAAATTCGTGGCGATAAGGTCCGTTTGGGTGTTGAAGCCCCTCGTGAAGTTCCGGTTCACCGCCGCGAAGTTTACGATGCTATTCAACGTAGCCAAAACGCGGACGACGCAACAAATACAGCCGCTCCACAAGATTAAAACACGTCTCTGACGATTTGGCAACGCGACAACTCACTTCAACAGGATTTGACGGAGCCCTTTGTTAGACTCAGAGCCTATATCGAACTTGTTCTTAAAACAAACGGGTTCGATATGGGCTCTTCGTGTTCTATCTGAGTCAACTTAAAGATAATCTTCCCAGCCGCGGGTTTGCAGTTGTTTAACGACTTCGCGAACTCGTTCCTCTTCGTGCTTAGGTGCAACCAAGGTCGCGTTCTCGGTGTGCACAACGATCATGTCTTGCATTCCGATAGTAACCAGCAAATGGCTTGGATCACCGTAAACAATCATCCGCTGAGACTGAATCGGAAGATACTTTCCACGAATGCAATTTCCCTGCTCGTCGGGTTCCGTCAGTCGGCCAATCGATTGCCAACTGCCAACGTCATCCCAACGGAAAGTCGCTTCGATCACGGCTACATCGCTGTAGCGTTCCATAACGGCGTAGTCGATGGAGCGGCCATCAATGGCAGTGAATTCACGTTGCAAAGTCGCCGCAAATCCAGGTAATCCCATGGATTTAGCGATCGCATCAATGTGCTTCATCAGCTCGGGTTCAAATTTGCGAAGCGCATTTAAAATCGTGCTTGCACGCCACATGAAAATGCCGCTGTTCCAATAGTAGGTGCCAGCTTGCAGATACTGCTCAGCGATCTGGCGATTCGGCTTTTCACGGAACGATTCAACGCGATAGGCCCCCGCGACTTTCGAGTTCGAAAGAGCTTCTCCACGTTGTACATAGCCAAACGATTCGGCTGGATAGTTCGGACGAATGCCAAACGTCACGATTCGATCAGGGGCTTGCTCGATCAAACGCACGCCAGCCGACATACAGTCTTGAAATTGTTGATCGCTGCTTATGACGTGGTCAGCAGGAAGCACCAACATGACGGCGTCAGGATCCGCGTGAACGATTAAAGAAGCCGCTAAGCTGATGCAAGCCGCGGTGTCGCGCTTGATCGGCTCGCCAACGATTTGTTCTGGCGGAATGAGCGGCAATTGGGTGCGAACGGCGTCAACCAAATGTTGATTGGTCATCACCAGCGTATGTTCGGGTGAAACCAGACCCTGCAAGCGCTCGAAGGTCGCTTGCAGCATCGTGTTGTTTCCGACTAGGTGCAGCAATTGCTTAGGAAAACCATTTCGGCTCGCTGGCCAAAACCGCGTTCCAGATCCGCCTGCCATGATTACTGCATGCAACACGTAAGATCCTCCACCGGATTTACAACTGTGAGTTTAAAAAGGTTAGCGCCCTGTCATCAAACCATTCTGGTCGACGTAAGTGATTGCCTGGATTTGCATTGTAGAACATTTGTCTCAAATGTTCATGGGCAAATAAAACACTTAACGCAAAGCGGTGCTTACACGCGTCAAACTAGCATCGTAACTCAACGATCTGAGTCTCAAGACAAGAGTTCAATGATGGTTTTACATCGGCATTGTAGAACCCGATGTTAAACCAAGCCACCACAACAATTGTTCTGGGCGGCTCAATTCCCACAGGCAATTCTGAAGCCAGCCCTCCACTGAGGCGTGTAAGCTTCCTTACTTGCACGCATTAAGGCGATGTACATTCCTTAAGCGTCAGAGCTAACGAAAGAACGTATCACTAGAGATTTTGCAATCAATTCCAACTTTTTTTCGAACTTCGGCTGCATCGAGCGCCCAAGCAGGATGAATCTCGACTTTCACCTCAGGCGTTATCGAAGCGCCTGCTGCCTCCAACCACCCGCGATGCAGCTGGCACAGTGCAGCTTTGGATTGCTCAGGAGTATCGACGGCGGCACCATCGGCATTCTTCACAGGTGCGAAAACCTCAGCAGCGTTGCCTTCGACGACGATCGAACGCTCGGCAAGCGGCAACAAGTCAAAAACAAACCGTTCAAACTTGATCGCGTTCGGTTTCTCTGGCTTCACTTGTTCCAAAGATTCGTTCAAATACGGGACCGCTTTATGAGCTCGATGAAACGCCAGTGACTCAGTATCTTCCACGACGGACTGGAGGAAGTGGCGATCGAAAAGATGAACAGCAATGTTTCCAGCCCAAAGTTTCAATGACCCATCGGCCAGCATTTGTTCAGCGACCGAGTCCGGTAAATCGCTGTACTCGATGATCTGCACTTTGCCATCCAGACCAACAACATTGCCAACCTTTTCCTTTGCAAATCGTTTACGGACAACTTGCGTGGTTACCTGGCTGGACGACAGTACGTGGTAGCCTATCAATAGCGGATCACAAAGTTGTACGAGCGGGTTGTCGACTTGTGCATAAAAGAAATGCTCAATGCCACGCATGGCTGCATCGGCGAGGCAACCGTTCTTGTCCAATGCGCTCACCAACCCGCCGTGACCATCTGGGCTGACCGCCAAACTGCTGCGAGTTTCCAGCAGCAACTTCCCGGATCCAGCTTCGACCGCCGGCATGGTTCCTTGGCAAAAAATGATAAGTTGGTCTTCGGCTAAACCGCAACGCTTATTTTTTTCAAAATACTCGCGTGTCTCAGCATCCGTCGCGGGGCTGGTCATGACGTACATCGGAATGGAAACGTCGTAGCGCATCATGACCGCCAACAAGCGATCGGCCAGCATTTGGAACAGGGTCCTGCCGCTTAACGGTCCCACCGGAAACATACCTTTAGGATGCTCAAATCCAAGTCGAGTTCCTTGTCCGCCAGCCACGATGATTGTCGCTAAACGTCCCTCGCGAAGTGCTTTTTCACCGGCGACCAGTGCCGCATCGGGATCGATTGTTGGGTTCGGTTCGTTCAGTCGAATGGCTGGCGGTGGCTCTGCTCGGGCAGACAACTCCGCCCAGTTCGGTCCCGCGTCATCGCCCGCCACTAAGCGCTGAAGCTGCGCAAAGTCGATGGTGGCAAGTTGCGTTTCAAGCGCTGCCCGCTCGCCAGGCTCAAGTTTTGCCATCTGGCGCATTAAATGATCTTGACCGAACTTCTTAAGAGTGACTTCAAGGCTCATTTCAGTCTCTTATAAATCTCTTATAATTGGTGTCTTGCATCGTGGCAACATCAGTGAGCCGACGGCGCTAGCCGCGGGTGAACGAAGTGGTTGTCGTGCAAGATTAAAAGTTCGTCCAACTTTAATCTGTCGACCGTAAATCGTTGGTCTTTAGATTGTTAATAAGTCACGTCGAGTCACTTGCTTCGCTCACCCGCGGCTAGCGCCGACGGCTCACATCTATGTTCCCCAAATGTAAGTTGGACAAAGCACTAGTGCTTTGTCCAACTCAGATTTTGGGGTAGCAGAATGCGTCAAGCATTTCGGTGGATTTCACAAAATCTCAATAACCGCAAGCCTTGACGGCTTCCGCTACCTCATTGAATCGCGGATACGCAATCCATCAACCCAAAAATCTAATCTGGACAAAGCACTAATGGAGCGTCACATTCTAATTTTAGGGTCGCACGCTCTAACCCTTTGCGAAGAGCGTGCCAATTCCTACATTGCACTACTGAAAAGCAATTAATCGTCGACATACGTTTCGACAAATTTTGCCAGCTGATGGAAATCACTACCAATTTCAATATAGCGAACTTTGGTAACGAGCGTTTTTGGATCAACGAGCTCCTCAAATGGAACAAAGCTTAGATTAAGTTGCCCACCAACTGAAACCATGACACCGTTCATGCCTTTTTCAATCAACGCTCGATAAGCGCCCACGCCGATCTGCGAGCCAAGCATCACGTCAAACGCATGAGGGATCGCACAGCGAGATTCGTAACCCAGTTGCAGACCAGTGACTTTGCGTGATTTTCCGGTCGCCGCTTTGTACGCGTCGCTAATGAGCTTTGCCATCATCTTGCTGAGATTGACGTTGGCGATTGAGATGTGCCCGTGATCGTCGCGTGGGATGCCTTCCAGATACTTGTATGGCAGGTACTCAGCCATGCCTTCAGCGATCACCAAAACTCCATACGGTCGATTCTGCTTTTCGCGAGCAATCATCAATTTGACCATACGATCAACGATTTTGTCGACATTCATAATCGGCCGAGTAATCGACTTGCCGTTTGCGTCGGTTACGGTCTCTTCGTCGCGGAACGGACCGACAATGTCCTCGACGCTGAGCACCATGCAAGCTTCTCCGGCGATCGCGGCTCCATACGCCAGCCAACCTGCCGACCGCCCCATCGCTTCGCACAAGAAATACGCTTGGCCCGCAGCCGCGTCGTAGTTCAAGTTACGCATTTCCGTCGCAAGAAACTCAGCGGCGGTGAAATAACCAAACGTAAAGTCGATACCCATGTAGTCGTTATCGATGGTCTTGGGCAGATGAATGACCGGGAACTTCTTGGAACCAGCCGGCAGAGTATCTTGAAACAGCTTAATCTTGTTAGCGGTTTTCAGGGTGTCATCGCCGCCGATCGATATCAGTGCGTCGACTCCAATCGAACACAGCGCATCGTAAACTCGCTTTAGCGGAGCACTGCGCTCAGGGTCAAGCAAGTGTTCGGGTGCTGAAACGTTCTTGCCCGGATTGGTTCGAGCTGTGCCGATCATGATGCCCTGTGAAGTGCGGCGATGCGACAGATCGTGGTGCTCTATATTCATGTAGTGCTCACCTTCAACCAAAGGTGAAGCCGCTTTGTAATCGATCAAGTTCGAGTAACCGTGCTTGATACCGACGACTTCGATTCCATCATTGAGAAATGCAAAAGCAGCCGTGCCGATAACTGCGTTTGCTGCAGGAGCTGGCCCGCCAGCGAAGAGCATGGCAACTTTTTTAATCGGTGATTTAGTCATGTTTGTACTTCAATGCAGGTGATTTGTAGTAGTGTGCCACTGGCTAAGCCAGTGAATCGAAGGGTCTGAGTTTAACTGAGGAGCAACCTTGTCAAAGGGGGCAGATTACAACCCAATGGGGACCGAAGTTTTCCCCGTCCATCAACTTATTTCTTGGGGACAACAGTATCGTTGAGTTCGGTTACTTCTTTCGTTTTGGTGCAAAGGGAAATCAACTCGTCTGGTTTATATCTGTTCGGAGTCGACTACTTCGGTTCACTGGCAAAGCCAGTGGCACACGAAATGGGACCTCCACCACCTGATGGTTGATTTGTGTCTACACAGTTAGGTCTTGAGCAGTTCGCGTTCGACCCACTTCGTGTCAGCTTGGCCGGAAACAAAGGTCGGCTCGCGAAGGACTCTCATCTGAAACGCAGCGGTCGTTGCAATCCCTTGGACTTGCAGTTCTTCCAAGCAACGCAACATGCAAGCGATCGATTCTTCGCGAGTCTCCTTATGAACGATCAGTTTGCCAATCATCGAATCGTAATAAGGCGGAACCGAGTAGCCGGCTTGTGCGTGAGAATCAAAACGGACTCCAAATCCACCCGGGATAAACAAGCTTTTGATTAAACCTGGGCACGGCTGGAAATTCTTGGTCGGATCTTCAGCGTTGATTCGGCACTCAATCGCGGAACCTCGTAACTTGATGTCCGATTGCTTGAACGGCAGTGGCTCACCGGCGGCCACCCGAATTTGAGTCTTGATCAAATCGATACCGGTTACCATCTCGGTCACTGGATGTTCGACTTGGATCCGAGCGTTCACTTCGATGAAGTAAAAATTATTTTCCTGGTCGACGATAAACTCGACGGTCCCTGCGTTCTGATAGCCGACTTCGAGAATCAATCGCTTGGCAGCTTCACAAATCTGCTCACGAGTCGTTTGCGGCAAAAACGGCGAAGGACTTTCTTCAATCAATTTTTGATGACGTCGCTGAACTGAACAGTCCCGTTCGTAAAGATGACACGCATTGCCATGCAAATCGGCAATCATTTGAACTTCGACGTGGCGCGGACGATCAACAAATCGCTCCAAGTACACACCGGCGTTGCCAAAAGCGGCTTGGGCTTCCGTTTGAGCCTGCTGAAGGGCAACTCGAAGTGTTTGCTCGTTCGTAGCGACGCGCATTCCCTTACCGCCACCACCTGCCGTAGCTTTAATCAGAACTGGGTAGCCGATTTCCTTAGCGGAGCGAACAGCATGCTCTTCGTCAGTAATTAGTCCATCGCTGCCCGGAACGACTGGTACTTTAGCGGCCATTGCGACCGAGCGTGCACTATTCTTATCGCCCAGTTTCTCCATCGCTTCGGGCGTTGGACCAATGAAGTCAAATGCGCTGCTACGAACGACTTCATTGAAATGCGAATTCTCAGCGAGAAAGCCATAACCCGGGTGAATCGCTTCAGCACCACTGATCTCGGCAGCACTGATGATCCGATCGATTCGCAGATAGCTGTCGATGGATTTTGCTGGGCCAATACAGATTGCTTCATCCGCATAACGGACGTGAGCGGAATCACGGTCGGCTTGACTGTAGACGGCGACGGTAGAAATGCCCATTTCTTTGCAAGCTCTAATGACTCGCAGGGCAATTTCACCACGATTGGCAATTAATATTCGGTTGTACATGCTCGGGAAGATTAACCTCGTGTATCCACCTTGAATAGGGGACGCTCAAAGTCGACGGCCTCTTCGTTCTTGGCCAAAATTTCCACGATTTTCCCGCTCATCTCAGCTGGAATGTCGTTAAAAACTTTCATCGCTTCGATAATGCAAACCACTGTGTCGGCATTGATCGAAGAACCGACTTTGACAAAGTCGTCTGACTTTGGATTCGGGCGAGTGTAAAAGGTACCTACCATCGGCGACTTGATGATCTTGATGTGTGGTCCGTCAGCGACTGGTCCAGCCGGAGCGGCAGTTGCAGCTGGCGCAGCGGCCATTGCCGCGGGAGCCATCACAGTTGGCGCAGCTTGCACAACTTGTTTTGCACTGCGGACCAAACGAATCTGCTGTTCGTCTTGCTTCAAGTCGACTTCGCTAAGATCGTATTCTTTCATGAGGTCGATGAGACTGCGAATCCGCTCGACACTGAACACGTCTTCTTTGGGTGTGTTGCCTTTGGACATCTTTTTCCTGTAGTTTGACAAATTCAAAGACGCTTAGTCAGAGCCCGACAGCGGGCATCTATCCAAGGAGTTCTACCGTATTTTCTTCGATCGAACGGGGAAGACTACTAAGAAGCTCGTGCCCATCGCGAGTAATCAACACATCATCCTCAATACGGACGCCGCCCCACCCGGGAAAGTATACCCCAGGCTCTACCGTTACCACCATGCCAGGTTCCAGAGGTCGATCGTGATTTTTCCCCAGCCGCGGAGCCTCATGAATATCCAGCCCAATCCCGTGGCCGAGACCATGGTTAAAGTTCTTTCCCATCCCAGCCGCTTCTGTCACCGCTCGCGCAATTCGATCCACTTCGCTGACCATTACCCCAGGTTTCATTGCGTTTATCGCCGCCTGCTGGGCTTCCAAAACAGTGTTGTAAACCTTTGTAAACTTGGGTGGAACCTTGCCTGTAATCAGGACTCGAGTTAAATCGCTTCGATAAAGATGCGCAATCGCGCCCCAGTCAATTAAAACAAACGGGGCTGAATCAATTCGGCTTCCCCCAGGTCGTGCATGCGGCAAAGCGGCTCGTGGACCCACCGCAACAATCGGCTTGAAACTACAACCGGAGCCTCCAATACAGCGAACTTGGCGATCGATCTCGTTGGCCACCTGCAGTTCTGTTTGGTCGCCGCGCAGTTGAGATCGCACACTGGTGAAAACCCGCTCGGCCATCTTCACCGCCAATCGCAGCGTATCGATCTCCGTTTTGTCTTTAATAACTCTTAGCGATTCAACCAAACCGCCGCTTAGACTCATTGAAACCGCTGGCAACTCCGACTTCAGTTTCTCAAATGCCCCCGCCGTTATCGTGTCGCCTTCGACCAGCAACGAACTCAGCTTGGCCTTTTTTATTTCGCTGACCGTCACATCGGCAGTTAATTCACCCGGCTGCCGAATATGAGCTTTCAATCCCGGACACTCTTCACCCAGTTGCTCTTCGTATCGCGGATCGCTAATCATCCAGCAATCATCGCGCGTCACCAGCAAGTAACTGTCGTCACCAGTAAATCCCGTCAAATAAGTCACATTGTTGAAGTTCGTGACCAATAGAGCTTGAGCTGATTCGCCAGCGATGAGCCGTGTGAGTTGCTTACGACGTTTACCGAAGTCCGACATGTTGCATCCTGCTCGTAAAGATCTCGCTGAGACTTAGAAATAATCTGAGAAGTAGCAATCCGGGCGGAATGATAACATACGACAGAGATGTCGTGAACCGCGAGTTGGGTGTTTTTGGAAGGAAAAAGGGAATACTGGTCGCCTGTCACAAAACGCTTTTGGCGAGCGAATGTAGCTGATTTCGTGAGAAACCGGGAAGCACCGGTGACCTTTCTACTACATCCGGTTTCTCACGATTGGCACCGATTAAACGACCGCCGCATCAAATATCAGAGCTCTGATACGCAATCAGTGCCACAATGCAATCATTAGTGGAGATTAGTGTTAATTAGTGTTCCCAAAGTTGGTAGAAAATAAAAGGGAACACTGATGTCCGCTAATTTGCACTAATGAAGAATCGGTGCTTGTCTTTTCGCGGCACGCCGGTTTTTGCATCGGGAATGTAGCACACATCGCACTTGCAGAAGCTAAAATGTGTTCTTCTTCCAGGAGTTCACCGCCCAAAGGACTATTTGATGCTTCGTAAATCAACTGCTTCGTTCGTCCTCTTCGTACCGCTGTTATTCTCTACGGCTTTGATTTCAACTCCCGCCTGTGCCGAGGATTTAAATTGCCTCAAAAGCGAGAAGAACGCTAAGCCGGCAAATATCACTTGGTACGATTCCCTAAAGCAAGAAGCCATCGACAAGCTTGCTCAGCGCCGCGAACGAATCGAAAAGCTGAAGACGCCTGAACAAATTCAAGCTTATCAAAGTGACTTGCGTCAGCTGATGCTCAAGCAAATGGGTGGCTTTCCTGATCGCTGCCCACTCAATGGACAAGTACTGGGACGCATTCCAGCCAAGGGTTATCACATTGAGAAAGTGATTTTCGAAAGTCAACCCAAGCACCATGTAACCGCAAACCTCTATTTACCTGAAGGCACTGGTCCGTTTCCTGGCGTCATCGTCTCCAGCGGACATAGCCGGATGGCAAAAACCGCTGACGACAACCAACGTTTTGGAATTATGTTGGCCAAGCACGGCATGGCTGCTCTTTGCTACGATCCGATCGGTCAAGGTGAGCGTTCGCAGATGTTGAATGCGAACGGCAAACCGCTTTATGAAGGAACCACCTCTGAGCATCTGTTGGTCGATACTGGGTCGATTCTCGTTGGAAAAAACACCGCCACCTATCGCATCTGGGATGCGATGCGAGCCATCGACTACCTGCAGTCGCGTCCCGAGATCGACCGCAATCGCATCGGCATGACAGGCTGCTCGGGCGGCGGGACGTTGACAAGCTACGTCATGGCACTCGATGATCGAGTCATGTGCGCCGCTCCAGCTTGTTACTTGACGACCTTAACCCGCTTGCTCGAAACAATTGGGCCTCAAGACGCAGAGCAAAACATCTTTGGCCAGATCGGGCTGGGATTGGATCATCCAGATTACGTGATCATGCGAGCTCCCAGGCCGACCCTAATCAGCTCCACTACCAGCGATTTCTTTGATATTTCGGGTTCCTGGGATACGTTCCGTCAATCGAAAGCGATCTATACGCGAATGGGATTTTCTGAACGTGTGGATTTAGTCGAAGCCGAAGGGACTCACGGTGTACAGCCTGAGAATCTTGCCGCTATCGCTCAGTGGATGCAGCGTTGGCTGGTCGGCAAAGATGCTCCCGTGAGAGTGATTCCGTTTAGCGAGTTTGATATTCGCAGCGAAGCTGAATTGCTGTGCACTGAAAAAGGCCAAGTGTTAAGTATGCCGGATGAACGTTCGGTATTTGATTTGAACGCCGAGCGCGAGAAGTTACTTTCAATTCAACGAAAAGAAAAATGGGAACAACTTTCCTGTGAAGGTCAGCTCGATCTGGTACGCAAGACGATCGGCATCAATACACTACCGACCGAGCCACCTAAGTCGAATCCGGCCGGAAAAGTTCAGCGTGACGGCTATCACATCGACAAATTGGTCATTCATCCGGCGAGCGGAGTGCCGATTCCTGCCCTGACTTTTCATCCAGTCGATCCTCATGAATCGGTTTATCTTTACGTTCACGATCAAGGCAAGGAAGGCGGCGCAGCGATGGACGGACCGATCGAAAAACTTGTGAAAGAGGGTTACGTTGTTCTTGCATTCGATATGCGCGGCCAAGGTGAAACGTCCAGCGGCAAACCGGATCGTATGCTAGGCGATTGGAAAACGTTTTTTACTGCGTATTTAATCGGTAAGTCGGTCGTAGGAGCACATGCGGAGGATATCTTATGCGCTGCACGCTGGGCGGCTCACTACAAGACAGACAAAATTCGGGATGTCCATCTTGTTGCTACTGGCAAGTCAGCAGTAGCCGCCCTTCATGCTGCCGCGTTCGATCGAGACTTGTTCAAGACTATTACGCTACACGAATCGCCGAGCGATTGGTCCAGCATGGCTGGCTCTGTCGCGTTAGCACCGCTTTTAACTACGACCGTTCATGGTGCCTTGGAATGCTATGATCTTCCTAATCTGTTGACTCTTATCGGCACAGATAAAGTTCAGTCGATAGATGTCCCTTAGTAGTGAACTATGCATTTAGCACTGCTCGGTGACTCGATACTGGATAACGGAGCCTATGTGTCGGGCGGGAGCGACGTTGCGACGCACCTTGGCGAGCTCCTTCCTGAGGGCGCCAGCGTCACTTTGCTCGCACGCGATGGTGCCCGCGTCGAGTCGGTTTTTTCTCAGATTTTTCGAATTCCTTCGGAAGCAACTCACTTGATCCTATCGGTGGGAGGCAACGACGCGCTTGGGGCCGCTGACGTATTGAAACAGACTGTTCAATCGGTCGGCGAAGCACTCGATTACCTTGCAGAAATTATCGAACGATTTCAACGTAGTTATCGCGAATTGACTGAGCAGGTGATTGCCACTGGCCGAAGCGTGGCCGTGTGCACAATCTATTATCCAGCGTTCGAGTCGCCGACATTTCAAGTACGAGCCGTAGCCGCGCTCGCGCACTTCAACGATGTAATCATCTTTGAGGCGTCGCGGTTACAAGTTCCGGTCTTGGACTTGCGGCAGGTCTGTACCGACGCGACGGACTATGCGAATCCGATCGAGCCTTCGCACGCTGGCGGCCGGCGAATCGCAGAGGCAATTGTGCGAATGCTTGGCGAACACGAATTTTCTACCAATAGCTGCCGAATCTATTCGTAAACAGTCCTTTTAGCATTCAATCCCAATCGCGTTTTGGAGCAGTTGCTCGGCAGCTGCACGCGTGGCGCTGTTGCGAGCGAAGATACGAATTAGCGGTTGTCCTCGCGAAACTGTTTCGCCGAGACGAACGAGCATTTCAAGGCCGACCTGATGATCCACCCGGTCGCTCAGTTTGCTTCGACCACCACCCAAGGCGATGACAGCTTGGCCAATGCGTTGACCGTCTAACTGAGCAAGTTGACCTGTGACTGGACTTTCTAAGATCGATTCGTCCGCAAGTGGTAAGTGATCGACAAATTTACCTGACTGATGTTCGACCATTTGTTGAAATCGCCGCAGCGCAGCCCCAGTATCCAGGGTATTAGCAAGCGACGCGAGGGCATCTTCATTGCATGTGAATTTATTCGTGGTGACCAACAGCGAAGCGCAGAGTTGCAGGGTTAATTCGCGAGTATCCGAAGGCCCGTTACCGCGTAAGATGTCCAGGGATTCGTTGACTTCACAAGCGTTTCCAACCATGCGTCCAAGGGGTTGGTTCATGTCGCTCAAGATGGCTTCGGTCGGGACATCCATTCGTTTGCCCGCGTCCACCAGCGATTTTGCTAACTTGTCAGCTTCCTCTCGAGTGCGCATGAATGCACCTGAACCGAATTTGACATCGAGCACGAGCGCGTCCAACGACTCCGCTAATTTCTTGCTCATGATACTAGCTGTGATCAACGCGATCGAAGGAACTGTACCGGTCACATCTCGCAAACTATAGAGTTTGCGGTCAGCGGGTGTAATCTCCGGTGTTGTTCCGGTGATAACGCAACCGATGGATATCAGTTGCTGGTCGATCTCCGCAGCACTTAAGTCGCAACGATATCCGTCGAGTGCCTCAAGTTTATCCAGTGTTCCACCGGTGATACCTAAACCGCGACCACTCAGCATCGGTACATCTAAATCGTAGCAGGCGAGCAATGGTGCCAGGATCAACGATGTTTTGTCGCCTAGCCCACCGGTCGAGTGTTTGTCGACGCGCGGGCGCTCGCTAGCTCGCTGCAATCGAATGCCACTGTTCAGCATGCATTCGGTCAGATCAGCGATTTCTTGTTGATTCATACCGCGACAGAGAACGGCCATCGCCCATGCGGACATCTGGTAGTCCGGCACAGCTTCGGAAACAAATCCGTTAACCATGAATTCAATTTCTTCGCGTGATAGTGCCTGCGAATCTCGTTTGTTCGCAATTATGGCTGAAGCAAACATGGTCATTTTGTATGCAATCGTGAACTGGGTGAAACACAAGCTGGCAGTGGAACTGATCTAAAACAGCCCGATTAGACGCAATGCAAAGACGCCGGTTAGCGCGAGTAACAAACTGTCAAAAACTCGCTGTGAAATTCGCTGGATCAACCATCGCCCAAGCCACATGCCTGGCAAGACCGCGGGTGCAAAAAAGGCATTGATTGTGAGTGTTTCAAGATTGATTAGCCCCATGTTGTAACTGAAAGGTAGCTTGAAAACATTGATCACAAGAAAAAACCAAGCGCTGGTTCCGACCAGTTCCCATTTCGGTAAACTAACGGCAAGCAGGTAAAGGGCCATCACAGGACCGGCTGCATTGGCAAGCATCGTGGTAATTCCCACTAGGATTCCAAGACTGATTGCAAACCACCTTTGATGGGGGATTTTCTCGAACCAGTTGGGACGCCACATTCGAGTTATCTGAAGCCCGATCAGCGACAGGATGATAGATCCAACAAGCGGCTTGAAAGTGGATTCAGGTAGCTGCTTCATCAATATCCAACCGACGAAGACGCCGATTGCCGTCGGTGGCAACAGCCGTTGGATATGACTCCAGTGGGCTTGTTTTCCAAAGTAAAAAACAGCGCAGAGGTCGCCGACAATCAAAAGTGGCAGCAACACTCCAGTTGCATCGCGAGCGCCAAAGATAAACGCAAAGATGATCACATGGATCATCCCGATACCTTGGAAGCCGCTTTTTGAAAAGCCGATTCCAAAGGCCGCAATGACCAGCAGCGCGCATCTGTAGTAATCGAGCTGGTCGAGCAAAGCCGCGCATCCTGCGATGACGTATCAGCGAAAAGCAATGGTTGAGACCGAAACTACTCTACGACCGCATCTTGGTAACCGTATTGTCCATAACGATATTCGTAACTGCGGGAGTTGGTAACTCCGTTGACAACAATCCCCATGGGCCGGACGCCCATGTCGAGCAACATTTGAGAGGCTTGAAGCGCTAATGGTTTCGAATTACGACGCAGGCGGACTGTCAGTAATACGGCATCGGCTCGGGCTGCAACTGAGGCGGCGTCGGAGACTGCGAGGAGCGGCGGAGTGTCGATAATGATGTAATCAAACTGGGTACGCAGGGAATCGAGCAGCGAGTTGAAGGCCACGCTGCTAAGCAGTTCTGCGGGATCTTTCGCTGACACACTGCTTGCGATTAAACTCAAATTCGGAATTGGGCCATCGCGCATGACTTCTTTTAGAGTGGATTTGTCTCGCAACAAATCTGCTAAACCCAGCTCGATTCGTTGTCCAAACAGACTGCTTATTCGAGGACGTCGCATGTCCGCATCGATTAGCAAGACGGTCCGGCCTGACTGAGCGATACTGATCGCAAGGTTGGTGGCGACCGTAGATTTGCCGTCACCTGGAACCGGGCTGGTTATTTGGATTACTCGGTTTTCGGATTCAGTATCGCGGAAATACAAGCTGGTTCGGATCGAGCGAAACGCTTCACCCCCGAAAGCATTTGGGCCCCTCAAAGTGCAAAGAGTCGAGTCAACAGAACCGAAACCCTTCTTCTGTTTTCTACCCTTCAACTGCGGAACGTGGCCGAGCACAGGTAAGCCAAGGGCTTGTGTAATTTCATCCGGACTGCGGAAATTCTTGTCAGCGAAATCGAGCAGTAGTGCCAATCCAGCGAGCACGATGAACCCACCGGCCGCGCCGCCTAACAGATAGGGTGGAATTGTAGGACTTACGAATTCGCCAGTCGCTGGAGGTGTAAGCGTTTGCAGAGTAAGTTGGCTGCCTTGCGGAAGGATCTGAATTCGATTGAGCGTATTGGTGTAATTGTCTAACAACGATTGTGCCGAAGCGAGCTCTTTGTTAAGCAGACTGTGTTGGCTGAGATATTCACCTAACTCTTTAGATTTGCGTTCGTTTTCATCGGCCAGGACTTCCAGCGACGCTCGTTGCACTCGAAGCGCGGCAATCCGATCCTGCATGGCTGCTTTCCAAAATTCCAGCTTGATCGCGGGATCTTCCTTCTCGACTTGATTCATATTTAAACTGTGCTTTTCGGCATCTGCCATCGCTACAATTTGCTTGTTGAGCAACTCGATTCGCAAACGCGTGGCAGCAACTGCTGGGTGCCCTTCTCCAACGGAGTTGAGCAGTTCCTGTTCTTTTATTTGAAGATCGACCAGAGCATCCCGACGTTCAGCAGTCGAAGTTGGCACAACTCGAGCTCCCGACGCTACATTCACTTCAGGTTCTTTTTCTCGGAAGAGGATACTGTTTAACTGGGGGTCGGAGCTGAGCATCTGCAGAATGGATTCAACCGGTCGCCCGTTGTTCTCGATCGCTTGAATGTGCTTTACTAACGATTGAAGTTTGAGATCTTCAATCTCAATTTCATTGATCGATTTCTTGATTTCTATGCAATGCTCAGAGAAATGGTTGTTGCCTTCATCTCCAAGCCAAACGAGCGGAGCGTTTTGTCGAAACTCGGCGTTCTTTTTTGCAATCTTTTCGTACGATTCTCGCAGTTGGTCTTGAGCCTTGGTGACCACACTCACCACTTCGTCGCCGAGTTTTCGGTAAGCGACAGTCAAATACCGATCGTAGCCGGCAATGATCGCGTCGACGACAACTTGGCAAACTTCAGCGTCGGAACCTTTGAATCGAATTTCGATAAGGGCCGTACTCGCGTCGCGCCCGGCCGGTGCAACCGATAGATGGGAAGGAGATTTGATCCAACGTCGCAGGTCGACCGCAGACATTGCGGATAACTTAGGATGTGTCGTCAAATCGTTTAACTCAATCGCCATATCAATGACGCGCTCACTCATAATGATCCGGGATTCATCCAGCCGCGATTGACCGCGCACGGTATCGGGTCCGCTGGAGACCGAATCCAGTCCAGCGGTTTCAGCGTTCGGATAAACCACTTGGATCAAAGCGCTGGATTCAAAAGTGGGTTTCTGGCGCGAGAAATTCAGCACCCCCACAATCATTCCGAGACAACTCCCGATTATCGGCAGCCACTTCCATCGCCATAGGATTGCCAAGACATCGTGTCGCGCAGCCTCATTAGACTGGTTTGGATTCATGCCATCCCCGGCATGATTAGCGTCATTGTTGTACAGCATGTTTTTCATGAAGTTGAAGATGGGGCGTTTGATCCGTGTTGATTATATCGTCCCTGGCACTTGTGAGCATGTTTTTCGCCCCTAAGTCGTGTCGTTTTTTTTCAGCGGATCTCCACATGCGTTAAATTTGCTGACAGGCGCTCCAACGCATGGCAATTATTAAACCAGAGAGCACTGGCGGCGAATAGTCGCCTTGACCGGTTAGAACTGTCGGTAGTGAATTGAACATGCACTTTTAACCGAAGAATGAACGCTTTGGCTGCGTTTCGAATGCTATACTCCTGCATTATTCGGCACGAGCGGTCATGTTGACAAAGGCTTTTATTGATGTGCGGCATTACTGGAGGGCTGTGGTTTGACAGGCGAAAGGCTATAAGTGGATCAGTGCTGAACAGCATGGTGCAATCTCTCCAGCACCGAGGGCCCGACGACAGCGGAGTGCACAATGAGCCGCTACAAAACGACGTTACAGGCGTTATTCCGGGCGTTGCACTCGGTTTCAGACGGCTTTCCATTATCGATCTCCAGGGCGGCCATCAACCCATGTCGAACGAAGACGGTTCGGTGTGGATTGTTTTCAACGGCGAAATTTATAACTATCGCGATTTGCGTCGACGCCTGGAGGGTTCCGGCCACAAGTTTCAATCCGACAGCGATACCGAAACGATCGTGCATCTGTACGAAGACCTGGGTACCGAGTGTTTTTCTCACTTGAATGGGATGTTTGCTGTTGCGATATGGGATCGCGCCAAGCGTCAAGTCGTGCTGGCCCGCGATCGACTTGGTAAGAAACCGCTGTTCTACCAGTGGCGCGACCAGCAATTGCTCTTTGGAAGCGAGCTTAAGGCGCTCGCTCAATCGCCTGATTTCGATACGAAGTTATCGCCCGGCGCAATTGACCAGTTTTTAACGTATCAATACGTACCACACCCCAACTCAATCTATCAAAGCTCGCGTAAATTGCCACCTGGCCAAGTGGCCGTAGTGCGTGAAACAGGAGTCGAAGTCAAGAGTTATTGGAACGTGGATTGGCGTACTGAATCAGACATAACTGAACAAGAGGCTGCATCGAAGTTAGACGAATTGCTGCGCGACTCAATTCGATTGCGGCTACGGAGCGATGTCCCGTTGGGCGCGTTCCTTTCGGGCGGCGTCGATTCGTCACTGATCGTGGCACTCGCACAGCAGCAGTTGGACACACCGCTGCATACTTTCAGTATTGGATTCAATGAAGCGGATTTTGATGAGACGCGCTACGCCCGCCAAGTCGCTGGCTGGGTACGTACTGAACACAACGAATTCAAAGTCACACCGCACGCAGTATCTGTGCTTGATCAATTGGTATGGCACTTCGATGAGCCGTTCGGTGACAGCTCGGCGATCCCTACTTGGTATCTTTGTCAAAAGACTCGTGAACAGGTGACGGTTGCCCTCAGTGGAGATGGCGGCGATGAACTGTTTGCTGGCTACGAACGTTACCGCGCATTGTGGCTTAGCGGTTGGTTCAATCGTTTGGTTCCTGCTGCCCCGATTCTCGGCAGTCGCTTTGTCCAGACCTTGCCTCACTCCAATCGACAACGATCATTCGTTCGCCGACTTCAGCGATTCGGCGAAGCGCTCAACCAGCCGGCCGCGCGGCAGTATATGAATTGGCTTCAGATATTTCCTGAACGAATGCGTGCCGAACTTTATCGCGACGAATTTGTTGAGCAGTTGCCCAATGAAGATCCCTATGAGTTCTTCGAATCAGCATGGCGCGGCGTCGGTGACCGCGACCTAATCAGTCGCGCTTCGCTCGCCGATTTAGTCACTTATCTCCCTTGCGATCTTATGACGAAAGTAGACGTAGCGTCGATGGCGCACGGATTAGAATGTAGACAACCCTTTTTAGATTTTCGGTTGGTCGAGTTTGCCGCTTCATTACCTGTGTCTTTGAAAATGCGATTTGGATCCGGCAAACGTTTACTGCGGAAAACCTTTGAACGGTTATTGCCACGACAGATTTGGAATCGCAAGAAAATGGGTTTTGGCGTCCCACTCGGGGATTGGTTCAAGAACGAACTCCGTGAATTGACGCTCGAACGATTGCTGAGCAACGAGAGTCGTTGCCACCAGTTCCTTAAGCCTGACGCAATTAAGGTCTTGGTGGATCAACACATGACAGGTCGCGTCAACCATTCGTACCGTCTTTGGAATTTGCTTATTTTAGAATCATGGCTCAGGCGATGGCCT
>JANODD010000345.1:0-10848 GCA_031412515.1 Planctomycetia bacterium
TTAGTGAGCCGTCGGCGCTAGCCGCGGGTTTCGAAGTGGTAGTCAATCATAACAGCCAGTCCAATTTAAGCGCAAAGCTAAACAACAGACGTCAGCATTGGATAGACTGCTCGCAATCTGCAGCGTCCGACTTCGAGACCCGCGGCTAGCGCCGACGGCTCACAGTTCCCCTCGTAAAACGGCGCAATAGAAACAACGTTCGGACATCAGTAAGCAACGAACTTTTTATCAGATCAGCCTCGTTCTCCCGTTGAGTGTCGCAAAATTGTCTCAATTGTTGCAGTTTCGACAGGGAAGGCGCGAAGACGAAACAGATTGTGGGATTGGTGTTCGGGATGTTCATATTGTTTCTGGCTTTTGCGTACATTGCATTCGTCATCTTCAGTGTTGTTGCGCTGCAATCGCAACCCTGATGCTCACTTGACACGAGCTTGCTAAAAACTTGCGAACAGAATTTTTTTAGAAAAGGTGCGACACGTGCCATCAAAAAACTCCCGTTGTTCAACTTTTACGATTTCGATAATCATCGTACTGAGTTTTTTTCTTTTCGCGAAGATGGACCTATGCGCGCAGGTCCCGAGCAACCTTCAGCAGGCGAAAGTTCTCGAAGCGTTCAGCCCGCCAGAAGCGTGGCGAGACAAGTTTGGCAACTATCGTTCACCGCTTATCTTCAATGATGGTCGGGCGGTGAAGTCAGAGGCGGACTGGAAACTCAGACGCAGTAAGTTGTTATTGGATTGGAATGGTTTGCTTGGAGCGTGGCCAGCGCTCATTACAGAGCCCAAGGTCGAAGTGCTCGAAGACGTTCGCCGCGAAAACTTCAGGCAACTCAAAGTTCGTTTTCTTTGGACGCCAAATGAGTTGACTACGGGATATCTTTTAATCCCCGACGGTGAAGGAAAGCAGCCCGCAGTAGTGACGGTCTACTACGAGCCGGAGACTTCGATCGGCCTCGGCAAGGAGCTTCGCGATTTTGGTTTGCAGTTGGCCCGCCGAGGATTTGTCGTGTTATCGCTCGGCACAACCGACGCGACTGAAGCCAAGACCTATTCGTTGTATTATCCTTCGATTGACAATGCCCAAGTTCAACCGCTATCGATGCTCGCCTACGCTGCTGCCAATGCTTGGTACGTGCTTGCGGCGAGGCCCGAAGTCGACGCCGAGCGGGTCGGGATTGTTGGTCATTCCTTTGGTGGCAAGTGGGCAATGTTTGCAAGCTGCCTGTTCGACAAGTTTGCGGCCGCCGCATGGTCTGATCCCGGCATTGTTTTTGACAACAGCCGTTCGAATATCAACTATTGGGAGCCTTGGTATCTAGGATATCACCCTAAACCTTGGCGGACGCGTGGTCTGATCACGCCTGACAATCCGGCTCACGGAATTTATCCAAAACTGATGGCTGATGGACGTGACTTGCATGAGTTACATGCGTTGATGGCTCCGCGTCCGTTTCTAGTTTCCGGTGGCAGTGAAGATCCTCCCCAGCGCTGGGAAGCACTGAATCACTCGATTGCCGTCAACAAGTTGTTGGGATATGAGAATCGGGTAGGTATGACTAATCGACCGCTGCATGATCCGAATGAAGAATCGAATGAAGCCATTTATCGTTTCTTTGAGCACTTTTTGGATTTGAAGAAAGCGAAGTAGGACGGGCCTCCTGGCCCGTCGACACATCGCATCTTCTTGGGTCTTTTAAGTAGGTCTTGAAATTTGAACGGGCCTGGAGCCTGGTATGGCGAAAAGTCGGTAGCGGAATGCGTCAAGCATTTCGTGCATGCAACTTTGGCCCGCAATATCAACTCCCGAAAGCCTTGACGGCTTCCGCTACTGCGTTTGTTCACGACTTTCCGACAGCCCACCTGGAGCCCCGTTCTGATCTGATAAAAAGTTCGTTGCATTACTGATGTCCGAACGTTGTTTCTGTCGCGCCGTTTTACGAAAAGAGGAACTGTGAGCCGACGGCGCTAGCCGCGGGTCTCGAAGTCGTACGGTGCAAATTGCGAACAGTCTATCCAATGCTGACGTCTGTTGTTTAGCTTTGCGCTTAAATTGGACTGGCTGTTATGATTGACTACCACTTCGAAACCCGCGGCTAGCGCCGACGGCTCACTAAGTCAGCTGCTCGAATCGGCGTGACACCCGCCCAGTGCTTTATGGGTGCGAGGCCTACCGCGGTCCCTAACGCTTGCGAGCTGTGAACATCAGCGGCGTGAATTTGCGAATGCGACGCAGCCCGATCATCACAGCACCAACGGCCACGGTAGTAGATGTCAGCAGGTCCCGCAATTGCGAGTTCGCGACTTCCGCTTCGACTTCAGTCAAATCGCTCTTTGCCGAACTCGATCCGCCGCTGCGAGTCATCCGATGGGTCAAAGCCGCGTATTCGGTGGCGGCAACGGCACCATTTTCGAACCCACGATAAATACCAACGTTTGCAATCCATGCCTTGCTCTCGTCGCGTGCGTCCTCAGAAATGTCTTCAAGCTCGCACAGCCCGATATCGCGATCCAAAGCCAAAGCGATCATGCCACCATCGGCAAATGCGGTCTCCACAGTCGCGGCCGATTCAGGCCGCCAATTCTGCTCGCCGCGTGAATTGGGGCGATCGGCGTCGAATCTATTTCCACTGCGACCTCGACGGTGATTTTCAGCTAAATCCGAAAGCAGGCTCTCAAGTGATTTCAACCCTGCAATTCGTTCAACCAGACTTTCGTCAACGATCGAATCACGCCCCGGAACAGACTGTGGTTTAGTAAAGCGAAAATCATCCGCTGATCGGCCAGATAAACTGGTCGCAGCCTGGCGCTCGCTAACAACTCCAGGACGTGATGTGAGATCAAACGTGGTTGTTCCAGATGACAACGACGAGGCACTTGAACTCGCAAGATTGACTTGAGTTCCCGTGTAGCTTAGTGGGGCAACCGAAGCGCTTGCTGGAACATTTTGCAAGATTGAGTTTGGTGCGCGTTCTGGACCCCGGTCTGGCGAACTGTTAGCGCCTGCAATGCTGCCTGGACGGTTAATAACAATACTCGAACTACTGGCATCGGGTTGAATGCGAGGCAGATTTCCGAGTGCAATTTCAGGTGGTTGAGAAAGCGGCGTAGAAGCCGACGGAAGATTGATACCGCCAACAATCTTATCCGGTGATTGTGAAGTCGGTATTTGCGAAGGCGTTTTATCAACAAGGACTGGATGATTGTCGAAGGACGGACCTTCGCCGTCTGCTGGGGGGAGCGGCGAATCATGGAGTCGTCCGCGACGCATCGAAGGCCCGTGAGCTCCTCGTCGCTGGCCGAACTTTTCACCATCGTCCAAACGGTCTATGTTTTTGTTCTTTGTTGCAAAGCCTTGTTGCTCAACAACAAGTGCTTCGTCACGAGGAGATTGCGCAGGCTGGAACTGATCAAAATCATAATTGGATGTAGGATGCGAATATTGCCAAACTTCCATCCCATCGACCGAAAACACACTTCTGCATTCAAGGGGCTCAAGTAGCAGCGAGCGAAACAGTCTCGTTTTTTCACTCATGATCTCTCTCGATCGTTTCCACATCTTAAGTTGACAACTTTACGGTATTTCACCTCAACCGCTTCCGCACGTTTTGCGGTAACGACTGAAATGCGGGACTTTCGATAAGAACATCCAACTCAACGCCGGCTGTTTTGCAGCCTTCCCAAATACACACAAGATCATCGATTAACTGAGGAGCTCGGTAGACAAGCGACGCCATTTCTTCAGCGACGTGTTGGAGTTCGATCGGATCGTCTTTCCAAAGCGTCTGCCGCTGGCGAATAATTTCGAGCTCACCGTCAGGGTCGTTCAATTGTCGCAGAAGCTGAGATAGGTTTGCAAGGGATTTGCCGAAGTTTTGGCGATAAATCACGTTGTTTGGCACTGCGTCTAAAGCAGATTTGTGCATCGCGACCGCACTTCGAAGGCGGTCGCTAGCTTTCTCAAAGTCCGTTTGCGCAAGGGAAACCATAGCTAAATTGTTCAAACTGCTCCCTAAATTGCTAGCGAGCGAAGGATTTTCTGGGTCTTCATTCATTCTTTCGGTTTGCAGGTCGATCGATTCTGAAAACGCCTCCATCGCATGTTTTAACTTATTTTGCGAACGTAGCGCGAGCCCCAAGTTGTTAAGACTGGAGGCAAGATCTTGACGATAAAGGCTGACATTCGGCGCGATCGTAACCAGTTGTCGGCTGATCTTGATTGCGTTGCAATTGGCCTCTTCGGCACCGACCCAATCCTCAGTTTTAATAAGTGCTTCGCCCAAGTTGACATACGTGGCAACAACATCCAGCGATGCGCGGAGCTGAAAATGACTTTGCTCAATCATCGGCAATTGGACATCCAGTGCCCTGCGCAAAGTCTCTATGGCTTGTAGGGGATTTCGAGCGATTTGAATCGCTCCCAAATTATTGAATGCGGCACCCAGTCCACGCAGCGTGCGAATGTCTTTGCGGTCTTCGTCGAAAGCCTTTTGCAACAGCACAATCGCCTCTTCAAAAGTTGCTTCTGCCTTAGCAATCTCCCCCGCCTTTTTCAGTAACAATCCAAAGTTGTTTTTTGTTATACCGAAATCCACAAGCTGCTCTCGATCAGCGGAGTCCGTCCCCAGCATCTCCGTTTGAATGGCCAGTGCTGATTCATAAGCTCTCGTCGCGTCTGACTGTCTTCCCGCTTTTGTATACGCGAGCCCCAGTGCATTTAAGTTCTCTGCTTGATTTTTGCGAATGTCGCGAACTTCTAGCGGGCTGAGCTTGCGAGTATCCAGGTCATCATAAAGCCGCTGAGCTTGAACGTAATTTTCGATGGCTGCTTCGATCGGCTGCAACTCCTGCGTCAGTGCCCCGATGCGATTGTACGCCAATGCAAGATCAGAGCGATGAAGCGAGTCATCACCCTTTCCCAGCAATCTTTGAAAGTAGTTAAGCGACTTACTCAAGATCGTCTTGCGGGTATGCTCTGCACCAGGAACAGCGGTGAGTTCATCACTGGTCTTGATAAGATCATCCACCGCTGCCCAAGCTTCTTTCAGATTCAAAGCAGCCGTTGCTAAATTTGCTTCGGCTTTATTTCGCTGCTGATTGATTAACAGCAAACTCACAAACAATCCAATAGTTGCCATGAGCACAACCCCAGCCGAAGCGGCCACTAGGTTGCGACGTTTCTCTAACCATCGCCACGCAATGACAAGCGTTGATAATCGATTCGCAAGGATCGGATATCCGCTCGACGCTCGGCGTAAGTCTTGCGCAAACAAATCCGCTGATGCATAGCGGTCATCTCTGTGCTTTGCCATCGCCTTTTCGACAAGAGTTTGAATGTAGGCAGGCAATCCTGGACAAGCCTTTCTCAAGCGAATCGGCGAATCCTGCTCGATTGCTCGCAGCAGCCCAGGCCCTTCGGTTCCCGCAACTGCCGGTTCGTAGGTGAGTGCTTCGTATAGTGTTGCACCCAACGAGTAGATATCGGTGCGATGATCAATCAACTCGGAACGACCAGCCGCCTGCTCAGGACTCATGTAACGCATCGTCCCGATCATTTCGCCAGTGCGCGTTAGCGCTCGCTCCGTCTGAAATCTCGCCAAACCAAAGTCGGCTAACCAGAGCTTGTGATTTGAATCCAGCAGGAGGTTGGATGGCTTAATATCACGATGAACAATTCCATACTCATGCGCGCGATGCAGGGCTTCAGCGACCTCAGCAAACTGCTGTAACAAAGAGGTCAGTTGCTCGGACGATATCGATCGCTTTCGTGATCGTTCCTGCTCGCTTAACTTGGCTGCCGAAATGACTTGGTCCAGCGACTGGCCATTGATGTAACGCATCGCATAGTAATGAATGCCGTCATCATGTCCGATCGCGAATACTGGGACGATGTTGGGATGCTCTAGCTGTGCAGCGGCTCGAGCTTCATTCTTGAATCGCTCGATGTATTTGGGCTCAAGCAGAGATGCGAACGGCAACAGCTTCACCGCCACCATACGGTCGAGCGAAACTTGCTGAGCCAAATAAACGATCCCCATGCCTCCACGGCCCAACTCACGAACTAGTCGGAAGTCGCCAAGTTGCTTGCCGATGATCTCCGAGGAACGTGGTTCGCCACCCACAAGTCGATTGAGTTCGTCGAGCTTCGTTAGGTAGTCTCTTAAGGCATCGCTGAGGTCAGGATGAGCTGCAATCAGTTCGCTGCGATCCTGGATCTCACCCAATTCCATCTTTCGAAGATACTCGTCTAGAATCTCCGTCAAACGTTCTTGCTGCGGCTCAGTCAGCCCCCGCAACACTTCGGGCTCGTCGCTGATGTCGGTCTGGGAATAATCAGTCACAGGACGAACTTCTTACAAAGGATTCGCAATCACTGAACCGCTACGGACAAGTTGAACGGCTTCTATCCCATCATACACACCGATCGAAAAGAACAGGACTCACAGACTCAAAATTGGCTGTTATACTGAGTGTCGAACAATCGTCCCAATTGTTCAGATCGCGGTGTATTTAGGTCATAAATTTTTCAGACACAATTGCGACAGCTACAATTGCGACAATGTTGCGCAGGCCACAAGTGGGACAATTGTGCGATACTCAAACCCATCTTTACAATTCACAATGACGATGCTTTCCACCACTCAAAACACACATTTAAAGTTGATTCTTTCAGCAGTCGCAATCGCTTTCTGGGTCAACAATCCAATCCGAATCCAGGCTCAGCCAGCGGTGACCACCACCAGTCCTGCGTCCGCAGCCGTACTTCAGACGAACTTCTCAGAACCCGTTGTCGCTCGTGTCGAAATGAAGTTGACTCTCAATGAAAAAGTCATCGACACGATCGAGAAAGGCGATTTGCTAACTGTCACTGGCGAGCGTGGCGACTCCTATGTCATTCAAACTTTCAATGGCCAAAAAGGTTCGGTCGCAAAAGTAAACGTCGCACGATTGGCTGAATCGGTGAGCGTCTACGACGAACTGATCGAAGCCAACCCGAAAGAAGGTCGACTGTACACCCTGCGAGCCGGCGCGAACTGGGCGATTGCAGACAACGAAAAAGCTCTTGCCGATTTCAATAAAGCCATTGAATTAGGTTACGAAGAAGCCCACGCATTCTCAAGCCGCGGTTTATTCCAGGCCGCCATCGGTGAATATGATGGGGCGATCTCCGATTACACCAAGGCCATCGAAAAGGATCCCAAAGACGAAGTTCCGCTTGTCAATCGCGCGAGCGTGTACATGTCGATGGGGAAATACGAAGAGGCTGCCCAGGATTACACCAATGCCATCGCGATCAATGACAAAAGTGCCATTTACTTCCAACAACGAGCCATAGCACAAAAACTACTTGGGAACATCGACAAAGCGGTCGAAGACTACGACAAGGCAATTCGTATGGAACCGTCCAATGTTGCCGCTTGGATGGGACGCGGCTTCATCAAGTTTCAAACTGGTAAAGCTCAAGAAGCCATTGACGACTTTAGCAAAGTCATCGAGCTCGCGCCGGGCACAGCAGTCGCTTTTAACAATCGCGGCTTCAACTACCAACTGCTGAAACAATTTGACAAAGCTGACAAAGATTTCAAAGAAGCGCTCAAGTTGGCTCCAAAGTATGCTCTAGCTTTGCAGAATCGAGGTTGGTTGCTGACGACTTGCGAAGACGAGAAAATTCGCGATGCGGCTGCAGCAGTTGAGATTGCCAAAACGGTGTGCGAGCTGAGTGAATACAAGGACGTTAGCGACCTAACCTTGTTAGCGGCAGCATGCGCGCTGAAGAAAGAGTTTGCGGAAGCCATCGGTTGGCAAGAGAAAGTTGTTGAATTCGCAGCGGAACCACAAAAAGGAGTCGCCAAAAAAATTCTTGAACTTTATAAAAAAAATAAGCCGCTCGACGCAAAATTACTGGAAGAGGACGAAGCCGCTGGCGCCGCGAGCGAACCCAAAAAATCCGAAGCAAAACCAAATTCTGCTACAATCGAATCACCCAAGACTTAGCTTCGGCGAGCTTAGAACGAAGATATCTCCAGTCTTGTATCTTTGGACGATTTGTCCGCTACAATAGGATAGCAAAACCAATTCTGGTTAGCGCTTCGCAGTAGGTTCTGCGAACAATCCTTTAACGACACGTAACTAAATGCCTGCCTGGTCGGACCTGATCTCTCTGTTCATTGCGATCTTCTTGGTAATCGCGAACGGTTTCTTTGTCGCCGCGGAATTTGCCTTGGTGAAAGTGCGAGTCAGCCGCGTCGAGCAGATGGTGGTGGCAAAGCGTTTCTTCGCGAAAACCGCTCGCTGGCTGGCCCTTCGGCTCGAACGCTCACTTTCAGCATGCCAGCTCGGGATCACCATGGCATCACTGGCCCTCGGTTGGGTCGGCGAACCCGCGTTTGCGGCACTGATCGAGCCCCTACTCCGAGGCGTTGGCGTTACATCAGAAACTGCTGTCCACACAATATCTTTCATCTGTGGCTTTACCGTCATCACCGCTTTGCATTTAGTCATCGGCGAACAAGCCCCGAAAATTTTTGCGATTCGTCAGCCTGAGAGTTTGCTGCTGTGGTGCTCGCTACCACTTAAGGCATTTTACTTGATGACATATCCACTGATGATCGGACTCAACGCCGCGACAACTTGGCTGCTGCGGCTTGCCGGTCTGAAGTCGGGTGATGATCTCGAAGTACCCTACAATGAAGAAGAAATTCGTGCGCTGCTTCGCGAGGCTCATATACATGGAAACTTGACCGGATCTGAGCATCGTTTGCTGGACGCTGTTTTTGAGTTCGACGATTTGATTTGTCGACGAATCATGGTGCCCCGCGGCGAAGTGGATTTCGTTGATCTTAACGAGCCCATGAAGGATACTCTTGATATGATTCGACGCACCAAGCACACTCGGTATCCGGTGTGCAACGGTTCGCTCGATGATGTTGTCGGAGTCCTGCACGTAAAGGATTTGGTTGCACGGAATCTGGAAGCTGGTTTTAGTTTTCAGTCAGTGATGCGTCCTCCCAAAAAAGTTCCCGAGAATATGCCGATCAGCAAGCTGCTGCGGCATTTCCAGGGAACACATCAGTTGGTCGCATTCGTAATCGATGAATATGGAACCGTTATCGGTATCGTGACACTTGAGAATGTGCTCGAAGAAATCATCGGCGATGTAGCTGACGAGTTTGACGTTGAAGATCCAGATATCGTGCCTGATGGTCCCGAAGCTTATATAGTATTGGGTAGTGCATCGGTCGTAGAAGTCGAGCGCAAACTCGGCTTGAGTTTTGGCGAAGTGGATGTCGACACCATCTCAGGCTTGATGATGCACTTTGCCGAACGACTCGTCTCGGCCGGCGATGTGGTCGACTTGGAAGTCGCGACAGCCAAAGTTCTTGAAGTTTCAGATGACCGCGCAACTCGCGTTCGCATCTTGCTCAATCGACCCGCTGAGGCCGATTAGAAAGCACTGCGGCAACGTTTTTTCGTTTGCCCCATAGCCAGCGCCGACGGGGCGAGCTTGCAGCACGCATCACGAGCGGAACTAAACGGTACGATTTGTCCTTAACCGGATGCGAATCTGCTCTGGAACGACCGCACCTGCGACCTTAAAGTGAAGTATTCTTCGTTGCGACGCACCTTTCCGGATAGTGTCACCTAACTTTAATCCCGTTAGAGGAGCGTCTTGTAAGGGCGGTCAAGAGCGGCTTCCGTTTGCGCGGGGACGGTTAGTACCGTAATGGCCCGCTCGCACTGCCAACTGCAAGCCGGCCCCGTCGCCGCTGGCTATGGGTCAAACGAATACGGCGCGTGGCATGCGATCACTAACCTACTTACTGCCATCAATCAAAAACGGAAACAGCTTGCGAATTTCTTCAGGCGTGGGTTGCTTGCCGTACTCGCAGATTTCAAAGGCTTCGGCGTACTTGATTGTTTTTGCCTTGGCTTCACCGTACCAGCGTGTGAGCGAGTCGCGGTATCGGTCCGCTTCTCCGGTGGAACGTTTTTCCCAGCGTTCGCGCAGCCAAGTGCGGCGCAGCTTGGGCTGCGAAGCTGGTGGGGCTGCCGCAGTCGCTTCTTCACTGCCGAGAGCACCACCTTCGAATGTCTGCGACTCAAGGGCAAGCAGCGCATCAACCTTCTGTTCAAACACATCATCAATGGCGACGGCAATGTCAGCGACGAACGGATAGGGCTTTTTGAAACTATCGCTGGAGTACAAGAACACAGGGTTCTTTTTAAGCGGTGGAGTATCAGGGCAAAAGAATGGAACCATGACCATGTAAGCCGCATCTTGAACGAGAACACCCACGTAGCGATGGTCAGGATGATAGTCCCAAGGTCGATGGGCAATCACAATGTCAGCGTCCCACTCGCGGATCAGTCGCGTGATCGTGCGGCGGTGCTCAAGGGTTGGTTCGAGTTCGCCGTCGTGGATGTCGAGGACTTCACTGGAAACCCCTAGCCGCTTGGCAACCAATGCGGATTCGGCAGTACGGCGCTTGGCTAATGGTCCGCCGGCCATCTGCCAGTGCCCGATGTCACCATTGGTAACTGAAACCAGTTTGACGTGATGTCCGAGTTTGGCCCACTGAGCTGCGGCGCCACCGCTTTTGTATTCCGCGTCGTCTGGGTGAGCTCCGAAGCAAATAATGCGAAGCTTGCCATCGCCATCGACCGGTTGAGCGAAGGACGGCGCGGGAAGTAAGACGATCAATGTGAGTAAACATGCGAGGCGTAACATAATGTGCCTTTCGAGGTAAGTGTTCATTTTGTAGCTGACGCTGCTAGTACTTGGTCCGTGTTTCATTTTAGGGTGGCACGCTCTGAGGCTTTGCGAAGGGCGTGGCGCACGTCGCTCAAATCA
>JANODD010000346.1:0-3676 GCA_031412515.1 Planctomycetia bacterium
TACGGATCAATCGTCGGTTGCTTCGGTAAGGTAACGCCACAGCCCAAAAACCGACGAACAAAAAAATCCACCGAAGTTGCGAGTAAGGTCATTTGCCAATGGTGGCCCAATCCCTCGCAACATCGGTGATTTTAAACGTTCCTCCATCAACCGGCGACGACAGTAATCGCGCACCTTTGACAATCAGACTTGCAGGAACTGCAGGCGTGGCGCTTTTGATCATCGACTTTTTATGTTTGAGAATAAGATCTTGCGTTTGTTAGACGCTCGCTTCGGCTTGATTTCAAAACCATTGATTCTTTTTCAGGCTCACTTGGCATTGGAACGCGAACTGAGATGTGCGATCGTCAGGATTGCTTCGGCTAATAATGAATACAACTTGCAGGACTGAACAGAACTCGCGCGGTGACGCCAGCGCGGACAGACTTGTTGCTGCCGAGAACCCATTTGCGTGCGAAGAGCGACAGCGTTAGAATCGGTCGGGCACACATTTTCTGCCGTGAACAAAAAACATGGAGGAACTATGCAATGCACCGGCGCCGCCGGTAACGTCCCACTTACTAAACAGTCAATCCCGGCGACCGCGGTGATTGCGACCGTTCCGTCTGTGAGAGACTTCATCCGTTTGGCGTTTCAAGCAGACATTAGCAGAGAAGTGTCGCATTATGACATGTTGGAAGTATCGAGAGTGGTCGCGGTTAGTGTTTGGTTGCTTGTGCTTGCTCATGATTTCTATGTATTCACCGAGAAATTCAATGGGGCAGCAACCTGAGGAAGGTCCGGGTGTAGAGACCCTACTCTCAATTGAGACGGACGACCCAGCTTGGATCATTGCAATCGACACATCTACTGGCGAAAGCGTTCTTGCCTCCGTCGAGGAATTCGTTTGGGATGGATTCGAAGATGACAGTTTTGTAGGTGCGCACTACGTGGACGAGTTTGGAGATGAGTTCTTTGTTCTATACGACTCTGCAACAGATCAGTTCAGCATGCTAGGTGCCAATAACCAATTGGCATACGCAAATGTTGGGATCGGGAGCGTCATCGTGAAGGTCATCAAGGCAATTTTCACAAAGACTCCCAAGAAGCCGCCTGTTAAATTGCCGATCACGAAAGTTCCAGGCAAGAAGAAGCCGTTGAAGCCGGGTGAGACCGTTGAAAGCGAACACACGCTTCCGGATGGGACGGTTATTCGAAACATTAAGACGCCCGGTGGTCCAAATCGTATTGATGAAACCCCGCCCATAACGGTCGGCTCCGGTGTGCCAGGAGCTCCAGGCACACTGCCTGTCAATCCTCCACCAGCAAATCCCGGAACTCCGTAACTATAGAGGAAAGTTGTATGCAACCTTCAACAGAAGTAATAACAGCGAAACAGTTTATGCTTGACCAACTCCGGAACGGTGGAGACGATCTCACGCTCCCCCACCAAGTTGAATGGACTCATACGTTCTTATCGAAGGAACTGGCGAAACGTTTTCGGGACCTCGCCGAAAAAACATTTCCGCACTTCGAGTTTCATCTTCAGGACTGCATATGCAACTGTACCGGCAAGATTGTTCCAACCGTTCTCGAGCTTGCTCGAATTAGCGAAACGCTTGGTGAGATTTCGATGCAGGTGGCCAATCGAAAAGAACAGCACTCGTCGATCACGTCGACTGTCGTTTTAAGCCCACGGGGAAGTTGACGTTTACTTGTAGAAACCGTTCGCACTTGAGGGCGGTAACTTCTTGCTAATCGCTCTCGAGTTGCGAAGACGGAACAAAGCATTGCATCGAAGTCGCCGGTCAGCCGCTTTCGGATGGTGGCCTCGAACCGGCGACTCGATGAATGCGGTCGTTGAACTTGCCAAAACTGGAGAAGGTGCTTTTGAGACCTATTAACCATTATGGCATTAACGGTTCAGAACGTCTTTGCAAAATACCTTGATGGTTACCTTGAATCTCATACTTGCTCGACTGAGATGCGCCGAGCCGCGCTGAGGATTCGAGCTTGTCGAACGGCAGAGTTGGGTTGGCACTCGAACACTTGCCCGTTTGGTCACTACCAAGATATCGCTTACAACTCTTGTCATCACCGCTGTTGCCCGCAGTGCAACACGTTCCCGCGCGAGCAGTGGCTCGATGCGTGGAAGCAACGCCTGCTGCCTTGTCCACACCATCACATCGTGTTCACAACTCCGCAGGAACTTGTGCCGCTGTGGCGGTACAACAAAGCTCTGTTTGCTACAACGCTCTTTGCGGCTGCGTCACAGACGTTGTTCGAGTTGCTGGGTGACCCGCAGTTCCTCGGGGGCAGGCCGGGTTTGCTGGCGGCTTTGCACACGTCGGCCAAACAATGCTGCCATAGATGCGCTCAAAAATTCAGTGCGTAAGCAGACTGACATTCGTTCGCCAGGACGATCGACAACGCAAACAACTAGCGCTTCGATGGCGAACACAACGGATTTAAAACCGAACCGATAACGCAATCAACTCGCAACCATCATCATGATCACAAAACGATGCGAGGAAAAACTCCAGCAATCGATCAGCGCCGCAAAAAGTTGCTCTGACCTTCACTGGACGCTACATTAACGAGTCAAACGTCAGTTGCTTCGGTCATGTAAGGCCGCAGCCCAAAAACAACCGACGAACAAAAAAATCCACCGAAGTTACGAGTAAGGTCATTGGCCAATGGTGGCCCAATCCCTCGCAACATCGGTGATTTTAAACGTTCGTCCAAAGAGTACTTGATGGCAATCTACTACATTGAGACGACGATTCCGAGTTTCTACCACGAGGTGCGCGCTGAGGCCGAGATGGTGGCAAGACGACGTTGGACGCGAAGATGGTACGACCTCGCAGTTACATCGGATCGTATTGTATCTAGCGCCGCTGTACTAGACGAACTTCGCCGCGGCGACTTTCCTGGCCGCGATGATTGCTTAGAAATGCTGAACACGATTGAGATGTTGGAATTGAATGATCCCGTCTTTGAAATTGTCGAGGCCTACTTGGCAAACGAACTAATGCCGGCCGACCCCTTCGGAGACGCGTTGCATTTGGCACTAGCGTCGTACCATCGTTGTGACTTCCTTGTAACTTGGAACTGCCAACACTTGGCGAACGCGAACAAATTTGGGCAAATCCGCCGGATCAATGGTATACTTGGACTGTACACTCCAGAACTAGTTACTCCAATGGGATTGCTCGGGGGAACGTAAGACCATGACAACTCCGCCAATACTCGAAGAAGTGCGCAGGGTTCGGCACGAGATCTCCGCGGAAATCGGACACGATCCGAAAAGACTGCGTGAGTATTACGCAAAAATACAGAAATCGGTTCGATCGCGGACAATTAACCTGGCAGATCAAGGACCATATGGACGAACCAAGGATTGCACCGAAGCCGACGATCAGCCGACTTCTGATGGAAGCCCTATCTCGTCGGCTCGGTGAATCCAATTCGTTCGTGCTGCTACCAATGCTCGCCGTTGCTTGTTGGCGTTTTAACGCTGAAGGCGTTGAACAATATAGCCCAGGGTCGTGCAGCACACCCTGGGTCGTTCGTGAATTTGAATCAGCGACGAGCGGTTCGGCGACCATTTGCTTTCGCGCAACCGAGTCGCAACTTCATTGATGTTGCGACATCGAATGAGATCAGTTTGATGGTGTGTCAATTGCTCGTCGCATTC
>JANODD010000347.1:0-17745 GCA_031412515.1 Planctomycetia bacterium
CCTGTCTCTCAATCTGCGCAGCCTGCTTCGCGACCAAAACGCGGAGTTCTTCGATAACTTTGTCCTTACTGTCCATTCCTGAACAGTAGCAAATTAAGCTAAACTAACGCACTATCAGTTCTTGAACCGTGAACGGTTACACTCGGTGGCGATCAGTGAGCAGAGTCTTTTTTTCCCTCCTTCAACGTCAAGTAAATAGTGCTGACGGTAAATGCATCGTTGATCTTGAACCCTTGCATGGCAAGAACTCCCATTCCTCCCACTAATTGCCCCTCATATTGAAAGTCGCGTTTTGCGCCCTTTAGCATTCTCACCATAGCCATCTTCAAATTTACGCCGTCGTAAATACCTTCCACTGCCGCTTTAAAACCTTTGTTCTGCGAAACAACCCCAGAGAATTTTGGACCGTCACGCGTTTCGATTTTCAAACCAAAGGCGACATTCACGGGCTTTTCCTGCACTTTTCGAAACATATCAATCTGACCGAATTTAGCAGGGTCAATTTCAGTGCGGGGTGGCATCTTGAAATCTGAACGATAGCCAACCCACTGCGAACCGACTTTCAATGAGTCATATTGCGCGTAATGTTCGGACACGTCCGTTACTCGCTTTTCCAGCAAGGCACGTCGTCCGTCTTCAGCGGGCAGCTCTGTTCGCAACTTTTCAAGGGCTTGAAGCAAGACCAAATATTTTTCGCGACGTAGAACAGCGAATCGTTGATAGATCCCCTGATAAGCTGGGATCGCTGTAAAACTATTTTCCTTGTCAAATGAAGTTTTTGCTTCACGCATTTCTTGCACTACGTTCAGGCGCAAGTCGACAGCGATACCGGGCATCTTATCAACATACGCAATGAAGTTGTCCATCTTCACCAGCAAATTTTCCTTCGCAGTATCGCACTCTTTTTTGTAGTCTCCCTCGAGCCTTTCTACGTTTTCCTAAAGCTGAGTGATCTTTGACTCTTTGGCTTTAGAGGCTTTGCGAGTTCCTTGGGCGAAGCTGGTTGAGTTGCAAACGCATATAAGTGCAATGCCGGTCATTAACACTTGTGGAAGCTTGCGAATGAGTGAGTGAACCGTAGTCCACTGATTGTTAAGTGTCAGCATTTTCCACATTCCAAGTTGGACCATAAAAATAGGATCTGCCACGAGCACGAAATTGCTGGCAAAAGATTGTTTATATTAGAAACGGTGGGAGATTTGGTTTTCCTGTCTCGAAATTGTGTCACCACAGTAGTTGATTTATGTTTGGTAAGCGCCGCTATGTGCGACGTTGACGACTTCGGCGACCATTATTCAGACCGCTCGGGCGTTGGAATGACTTAGTTAATGCAAACCCAAGCGCTTCGGTACACTGGCCTTTCGCGATCGCATCCGGATTCCCGGATGCGATCGGGAAAGCCAGTGGCACACGAAATCGAAATGCGCAACATCAAAAGGCGCCAGCCTATCTTGAATTGCGAAGATCGGATAGCGCCTCAGGCTCAGGAATACCTCGTGCTGAAAAAGCCAAAAAGGCTTGTAAAACCTTGCATGTCGACCCTACAAAGCAATTTCGTGGAATTGCTTAAATATCGTGACAGAAGAAACATATCACTTGCCTATTTCTATGTCCGACGCGTTTGTCTTGTTTCGCAAATGTTGAACACTGTCCGAAAAACACCGTTTTCCGCAAAAGCCACCTTGGAGTTGATAATGGTCGCGAATTCACCAATCCTTCAGCGCGTTCATTTAAAGCCGTTTATCTGTGTATTGTGCATCTTTATTCTGTTTCCAGGTGCAGAGGCACAGCTTGCAGCTCAGGGGGCTGCGGAAGGCAAGGCACCGAACCGCGTGGTCTTGGTGCCACCGTTCGAGAACAACTCCAATAAACATCCCAAAATCCCCTATGACGTGTTGCCTAAGGTTGCCGGTGGACTCAAGCGGACTTATACGATCGATCGGCTTACCGAAGCCCCCCGTTCAATCTTGGAAAACACACTCGGAAATTTCGAAAATGTAACAATCGTAGAACGGAAACGAGTCGATTCGATGCTTGTTGAAACCGAGTTTGGCGCGCTCAGCGGTCTGGTAGATTCGGACAAGGCTGTGAAGTTAGGGAAACTAGTCGGTGCAAATTTAATTGTCATGGGTACGATCAACGACATCCGCGAAGAGTCCAAAAAATTCAAGGGCTATGGAGTGCAGACGGAGTCAACGGATGTGATCTGCTCCATGAATGTCCGTTTAATAGATATTGCGAGCGGGGTGCAGGTTTTCACAAAAGAATTCAAGGGCACCAAGAACTACACCAAGTCCTCTTTCGGAGGAACGGACAGCACCGATCGTAGCTTTGCCGCCGTTGAGGAGACTCTAAAACTGGTCAGCAAGGATGAAGATTTCAAATCGGCAATCGCCGGAAAGAAATCGAGTAAGTCTGGAGGAGCAGGTGGCATGGTGGAAATAGAATTTGCACCGAAGCCCGAGAACTGCGACATTGAAATCGATGGCAAGTACGTCGGTGGGTCACCCTTGAAACGTGCGCTTCCCGTTGGCAAAGATGTGAAGGTCCGCATCAGCAAGGATGGACATAAGCAATGGGAAGGAGTGATCGTGCCAGAAGCCGGTTTGAAAATTACTCGGGAGCTTGGCATTGATCGCTAAACGGATTTTGGGAGTAGGGCGTAAGCAGGTATTTTGCTAAATACAACTCTTTTGGAGTCTCAGGGTATGTTTATTAAATCGCTGTTCATTGCTTCGATGCTGAGCATTGCAGTAGCATCGTCCGACTACTCACTCGGCAACACGCCTCAAGCCCCAGATACGACTGCTGACGCTTCCTTTCAGCCGAAGACACTTATGAAATTGGCTGTTATTGTCGCTGGAGCGAATGAGGGAGCTCGCCCCGGTTTCGGAATGAGAGCGGATGACCAAGTGCAAACCAATCGACAACGACTGGTCGAGGACGCTTTTGTTCAAACGCTGCTCGATTTAGGACACGTTGTTGTTGCAAGATCCGATCTGAAGTCCATTTTGAAAGAGCAATCCCTTGGACAATCTGGGCTTACGGATAGCGATACAGTTGCAGTCGGAAAGCTGCTTAACGTTCCCGCGGTACTTGTGGTTCGAATTACCGACTGTGCCACGGAGAGACAACGTGCGGGACGTAATACTCCGCAAACTGTGGAAGGGAAGGCCACAATTAGTGCAAGGCTAGTAAGTGTAGAAACGGGAACGATTTGGTGGCTGGGGAAACACACTCTGAAGGAACCACTCGGAACTGAATCTCAGATCCAAGTTCTATTAGGAAAGACATCCGTGCAGCTTGCGAAGGCGTTTCCCGCGAAAGCGACTGAGAAGCTGGCGACGTTCGAGCCAGGGAAGATTACTAAGCTGGCGCTTGTTATGGAAGCAAGTCCACGACAGAGCGCCGGCTTCGGTCAACGAGGCGAATCCAATCCAACTCAAGACGTTGAAGATGAATTGAGCCTCTTACTGGGAAAGAAAGGTTACACGCTTGTCTCGAGAACAGAATTGCAGACCTTGGTAAAGGAAAAGCAATTTCAGGCGTCTGGACTGACGGAAGAAAACGTTAAAGTATTCGGGAAGTTGCTCAACGTTCCCGTGGTCTTAGTCGTTCGCATTACGGACTCAAGTGCCCAGACGGCGATGCGGAATCAATCGATGACCACCGCTGCCGTGGGCGCGCGGCTGGTGAGTGTTGAAAGCGGTGAAGTACTGTGGTGCAAAACTTATATTGATTCTCAGAAGACTGGCAGCAAACTAGATCATTCTGAGGTGATGGCAAAAGCTGCAAGAAAAGTGGGCGAACAGTTTCCCAAGCGTGAATGATAAGTTTAGCAGGTCGTTTCGCGGCTTTCGTATCGCTCACAACGTGTTCGGAACGGATTAGGTCATCGCACGATTGACTCAGTCGTAGCTGAAACAATTGAGACAATTGTGCGACACTCAAAGCCAAATCAAATCGTGTTGAAGCACTAGCCGGTAGCTTCTGCTAGAAGAGCCAACAGCCCGAGGCCGTAGAAGCAGTATTCGATATCGTCAGCCGGATCGAATTCAAAGCCGCGAAAGCCGCCTGTGGGTTGCTGCATGCTCTCAGCATAACTTCGCACGCGCTCTAAATCGATCCAGTCGAGGTGGTTCAAATCCGCGAGTGTCACACATGCAGTGAACGAACTAAGTAAATCCGGGAGCGGAATACGAGTGTTCGCTTGGAAGCCGCCTTCATCGGTCTGAAGGTCAACTAAAAATTCTGCGGCCGAGGTGGCTGTATCTTCATTGAGCTGCTTGAGAACTTGCAACGCACCGATCGCAGCCGCCGTGGGATTTGTTCCTGATCGTTTGGCAACGCGAATCTCAAGGAAACCGCCGTCACCTTGTCGCTGTTTCATTAAAAACGCGGCGGCTGCTTCCGCATCGGGACACGGTTGCTCGATCAACTCTAGGCAAAGCAGTACCAAGAAAGTCTGATAAGTGCTGCCCGCTTGGCCTTCGAGACTTTTGCTAAACCCACCGTCAGGACGTCGCAATGTATGCAACAACTCGGCCAGCCTCGCGGCCCAACCATCACGGCTAGCGGACAAGGCGTCCAAACCACAGGCCCCTTCGATGAGCTTTACTGAGTAAACCAGGGACAGCAGATCGACGATCGTTTCGTGGGTCGTCAAGCGACTTTTGAGGAACTCAGCCGCCCGCTCAGCAACGCGACCTTCGAGCAGCCCGAGAATCGCCAGCGATCGAAGCGCGAAACTGGTGTAGTAGACATCGCTGTCCCCTTCGCGCCCCGTCCAACCGCCATCCGCTTGCTGCTTCCGAAGTACGTAGTCTGCATGTCGAGCTTGAATTGCCTGGGGTAACTGTGCCGCGCCGATCGTTAGGCGCAGCATCAATCGCGGCAAGTAACCAAGCTGATCAAGTTCATTGTTCATAAGCGAGTCGAAGAAAGGTCAAGATTCTGCTGAAGCGGGTCAGCGCGAGCCAATTCGGACAGGCTAATTATAGCTTCTGTTCCGAATCGTGCTATGAAGTGTACCGGAATCGATTAGCGCGATATCGAGCTGCGGCAAGCGAAGGTGCATGAACGATCGAACGACGGCAAGTCGTTCGGCTTCCGCGAAATACTATTTGTCGCTCGCGTGCGCGGAAACCATGAAGTGAGAAGTCACTGCAAAGAGATGTATTCATCCGTGGGACCGCAATGCCATCCGTGGGAAGTCCAAGTTCTCCTTCCCACGGATAAGATGGTGGTCGCACGGATGGAAGAAAGGAGTACACCACGGTCCGAACGTTCTACCGTGAGTCTCTTGTGGTTCCGCTGTCTACCTGCCCTTCATTTCCATGCAACTCTTTTTATGTCGTGCAGAGTTCAGGTTGCAGTGCAGGTGACTTTAGCATAAGTGGCAGGTGCTCGGTGCTCTACCCAAGTATCTCCCGCTTGCGATCAATATAATCCCATACCACACAACGATCCAAATCTTTCCCAGCCGTAAAGAACACTCGACCTTTGGTCTGCTCAGCCAGCCGGTATGCGAACTTGATGTCTTCTTCCGACTGCGACCAACTAGGGACAAGGAAAATGTTGATCGTAATGCCGTCGCGCATACACAGCGCACCTTCGCGCATGGTCGCTTGCTCAGTCCTCGGATTCGGGGGATACATTAAGTGCAACATCGAATCCTCAAAGTGCGCCGTCGGCAGTCCGTCCGTGATCAAGATAACTTGCTTGTTAGGTGTATCGACGACGGACAGGTTTTGCCTCGCTAAACGCAGTGCATGCTGGATGTTCGTAAAGTGCGGATGAATTTGCTGTTCGGAAATATCATCGCGACTCATATCGGCTCGCAAATTGATCCACGGATCGTGAATCGTTACTTGCTTGGGCATCAATTCGATAATCTCGCCTGCGGGACGGAGCTTTGCAAAAGTATACATTTCTATAAATCGCAGAACGTCGCCAGGATACTCGCTTGAGATCAAGCCCTGGAGGGCAAGAGCCATGCGTTTGACGTTCATGTACTGGCCGTCATAGCGCATCGAGCCGCTCATGTCCATAACGACAACCGTCGCGCACTTGGGCGAATTCCTCGTCCGATGAACTTCGATATCACCTGAACGCAACCGAATGTTCTCCGCCGTGGGATCACGCAACATGGCATTGATTACAGTCTGCGTCGTATCCATGTTGGCTAGACTGTCACCAAATTCATATTGCTTGGTCGACGGCAGTTCAACGCTTCCTTCGCCGATGATCCGCCCAGTGTGCCGACCACTGCGACCAGGTTGCAGCTTCGAAAAAATTCGCTCGAGCAATTTACCTTGAAACAGCTTGTAAGCCTGCGGTGTAAGTCGGAACGAACCGGTCTTACTGTCATGCTCCAAGCCTTGTCGCTCGGCCATCTCGCGCACCAGGTTCTCAACTTGCTGGCGCATCTCTTCGAGGTCAGCCATATCGGCCTGCGAAGCAAACTCGCTGAGCTTCTCCATGTCGATGATGCCAATTTTGCCGGACTTGGCGGCTTCTTCTAACTGTTTTAGCAATTCATCGATGGCTTCCAGTTCCTGTTTGATATCGAGCGCCTCGGGGACCGTCATTCGAGTATCGCCCGTGAACGTGTACTTCGATACCAGTTCTTCGATTTGGTACTTTTCACCCAGGCGTTCGATGACGTGGACCAACTGAGTCGCAAAGCGATCGGTGTCGTCGCCGACTTGGTAATAGATCCGCTCAAGGAGATAGATTTGCTCGTCTTGAATCGCTCGTTTGTAAATGCCACGCAGTTCATGTGGTGGAGATGCTTTCTTGGCGCTGTTATCGTATGCCTTGGCGACTTTCTTGTTTACCGCATCAGTCTCGTATTTAGCCAAGATCTTTCGTTTGCGTTCTTCGAGCAGCGCTTTCAAGAAGTCGATGCTTGGTCCGAGTCCGGCAAGTTGGCTTGGGTCGAGCATGACTGCGTTGGCGAGTTCTTCGTCCGTCAGCTCGCGATACTTACCGTACATCAACGCATGCTCGAAAGCAGGCGAGACCATATCCGGTGGCGGTTGAGTCGGACTTGGAAAATGGCCGGGATCGTACTTCTGATAAGTATGGACGACGCCGCCGATGGATTGTTTGCGAGTCATTATGTTCCAATGCAATCCGTTAATAATTGTGTAGCTGGGTTTGTAAAAACCCGGTCGTTCTGTAGCTGGGTTTGTGAAAACCCGGTTGTTCCGTAGCTGGGTTTGTGAAAACCCGGCAGTTTTGTAGCTGGGTTTGTGAAAACCCGGAGTGTCTTTTGAAAACTCAGAGTGCCGGGTTTTTACAAACCCAGCTACGATTTAGACTCAAAGATTCGATTTAGACTCAAAGATTCGGTAAACTCGAAGCATACCCCACTAGACTTCATAATGCACTTTGCCGTGCTTCTGAGCGCGACTGATCTTGTCGAGCGAATGAAGGCCCGCGAGCACAAACTCGACGCACGATGCACGCACTGCTTCGTTATCACTCGCGTTGACTTCAAAGGCTTTTTCCCAAGCAGTGGGCACGATCTTCAGCCGCTCCGCATAGGCTTTGCTCGGCAGCATGTCGCCAACTTCGATCCTTACACCTTTGCTAAAGATCTCCGCAATTTCGCCTAGACCATAGTCTTCGACGTACTGATGAAAGACTGACTTGACGGCCGTTGCCACCAATGCCTCAAGCACTTGACGCTCGTTCATTTGATGGCTGCCCATCAAGTCAAGTTCCAACTTGCCGAGCGACGAAGAAACAAGATGTCCTAAGTCGCTAATGCGCGGTACAGCCGGTGTTTCGCCCAAAACGATGGCTCTCTGCCGAGCGCTACCGATCATCGCGCGATAATTCGAAAGACTAAATCGTGCCGACACGCCGGATGCTTGATCGACGTATTTGCTCTTCCTCGCCTGAACGGTGATCTCTTCGATAATTTCGGCCATGAAATAGGGGACAAGCACCGGATACTTGCCCTCGAGATCAATCTTGGCTTCTTGCTGAAGGATCTCGATCCCGAGCGAACGTTCGCGTGGGTAGTGCGTTTGAATCAACGAACCGATACGATCCTTGAGTTGCGGAATCACCTTGCCACTGCGGTTATAGGTGCTCGGGTTGGCAGAGAACAAAATAAAGATGTCCAAGTCATAACGAATGGGATAGCCACGGATCTGCACATCACGTTCTTCGAGGATGTTGAACAAACCCACTTGCACCAATTCGTCCAGCTCTGGCAATTCGTTCATGGCGAAAATACCGCGATGCATGCGTGGAATCAATCCGAAGTGCAATGCCTCCTCAGTGCTCATACTTACACCACCGGTCAGCTTTGAAGGGTCAATCTCGCCGATGATGTCAGCAAACTTTGTCCCTGGGCTCAACCGCTCTGCATAGCGTTCATCGCGAGGCCACCAAGCAATAGGAATCTGATCCTCGGAATGTTCCGCAACAAACCGCTTGCCAGCGTTCGTAATCGGAGCATACGGGTCTTCATGAATCGGAACCCCGTCAAAATCCAAATACGGTAGCTCATCATCTAAGAAGCGGACCAGCGACCGCATCAGTCGGCTCTTTGCTTGTCCTTTTTCACCCAGAAACAGCATGTCGTGCCCAGCGAGGAGCGCAATGTTGATCTCCGGGATAACTGTATCCTCATAGCCCACGATGCCTGGATACAAAGGCTCATCGGATGCTAGCATGCGCGTAAAATTCTCGAGAATCTCTTGCTTAACAGTTCTTGATTGCCAACCGCTTTCACGCAGTTGAGCCAAAGTAGCGGGTTTGGTTTGAACAGCGGTATTCATAGGGATTCTTATCGAAGGTTCACAATATGGACGACTGGCGATCGTGCAGCGAACTGTCGCAGCAAGTTAAAGATTCCTGACCCGTGATTATACGCGACTGAACACTGGGAAACACACAAAAGCAACATTCGCGTTGTATAGACGGGTTAGGACATGAAAATCCTGTACCAAAACATGTACGACACTCTGCAGAATTCAGGCGATTTGGAACTAAACTAGAGTGAGAAAGTGAAGCTGATCAGTCCAGAAGCAGGCGCGCAATTTCTTAGCGAACTCCGAAAAACGACGTGGAATAGCTTCGATGACTGGGAAAGCAAGTGCTTCAGCACAATCTAATTTTGGGGTAAGTCGAAATGGCTGTGGAGACTGGCTCGGTAGAGCCTCGTTCGCCTCGTTCTCCCGTTCCATGTTCTACGAATCGCACCATTGGACATATTGACTAACCCCAAAGTTGACTTGTGTTAAAGGCACCTGGGATTTAATCAACACTTGTAAAGAGGTCGCACCCGGCAGGATGCGACCCACGAAAACCAACCTTAATCACGCACAAACTTATTGTTGGCGTTACCAGCCTGATCGACTGAAGCCAGAATCGTTTGAGCCGCCGGATGAACCGCCACCCGACGAACCACCAGAACTGCCACCGCCTCCGCCAAACGATCCTCCTCCAAAGGAACCGCCTCCAAACGAGCCACCACCAAACAGTCCGCCTGACGATCGCCCACTTGAGATGATGACTGGCCCGAAACTCGGCGAGTTGCGACGCTGAGCAGCCTCGCGTCTCCGTCGCTCAGCTTCAGCAGCCCGTTCTTCATCTAACCGACGACGTTGGACTTCACGCTCAGCCTGCTGGATCGCGGTTAACGCCGCGGAAGCAGCAAAGCGCGCGATCTCAAGGACCTGGTTGTAGTTGCCCTGTTGCAAACTAGCCCGAGCCCGCTCCAATTCACGCACGCCCGGCGAACCTGTGACCCTGATACCATAATTGCCTGACCATTGCTCGGCTTGAAATACGCTCTGCGACGCTTGCTGAAAAATATTAAGAGCTTGACTGGCGCTCTTCAGCTCGCCGCCCAGTGTATCAGCAGCAGCCGACAAGTCAGCTTGCAAACGCGACGCATCGCTATCGACTGCCCTCCAATCACCATGGGGAACCTGCAGTTGACTCTCGACGGCGGCAAGCGTTTGACTCAGGGCCGCAATGCGATTGTTGGCCATTATTGTCTGTTGGCTATCAGGGATACCGTCGGTCTGCGATTGTCGAACAAGTTGCTGCGCAGTTTGCAATTGACGACGCGCACCAGCGACCGCGCGGGACGCTTCCGCGTTGGCTTGTCGATCAGCCGCACAGCGAGCTTCCAGAGCGACACAGTTCTGTCGCAACGCGTCGATTCGGCTGCCGATCTCAAATGGATTGGGAGCGGCAGTCGACGAGGCCAACTCGCGGACCAGCGTCTCCACACTTCGCACGGCAGCATTAATGGTATTTAAGGTATCTTGAGTGACCAGCGGATCGCGGCCCCCACCCGCCAGCATTCGCAGAGATGCAGCCACGCTTGCGAGCGCCGTTTGATTTTCCCTAGCCTGCGATTCGATTGCAGCCAAGTGTGTTTCTGTTCGATCGATTTGATCGTGCGCAAGTGCAAGCTGCGTAGTTGCATCAGCCAAGATACCAGCAGCTTGCAGAACCTTACCTTGCCGATTTTCAGCTTCAGCGAGTTTGACTAATTCATCAACACTCCCGAGTGGTCCCGACGCAGCTTGTAGTAACTGTTGGACGGTCTCCGGTGCATCCGTTTGTTTGCCGGTGCGAAGCTGCAATGTAGAACTCGCATAGCGACGTCTTGTGTCTTCAATCGACGATTTTGTTTTCGGCAATCGCTGCGTTAGCCGCTGTAGACTGGATAAAGCGGTCTGTTTGTCCTTCGCAAAGGATTGTGCAGCTTTTGCTGAGGTTTCTATGATTTGGTCCGCCTGCGCAACCTCAGCCAGCATCACATCCACTGCGGCATGCGCGGCCGCGTTTTGCCCTAATGACACCGACACACCCGCTGCTTCAAGACTTTTTCCAGCCATTGACCAATGCTCATCAGGCGAGCGATCGACCTCGTGCAGTACCGCGGACTCGGCCAACGACAACTGCTGCGCTAATTTCTTTCGCGCGTCCGCTATGCGATTCCGCAGGGCTTCGCCTTCAGGGTAGAGTTCTTGGCGGATTCGAACGCCCAACCGAACCGCTTCTTCGGCTCTCGCGACCAATGCCGCAAGATCATCGTTAAGTGAACTCGAATCGGCTGCGATTAACCGCTCAACAGCCGCTTTCATCAGCTCATTGGCTCGGGCAGAAATAGTCACCAATTCGACGTCGATCCAATTCGATGTAAATCGCGACTCACTCAACTTGTCAGCCGCTTGTCGCAACTTCGGAAACATCGTTTCCCTTGCGGAGAGTAAACAATCGCCCAGCTCCATCGCTTCCTTCATTTTCCGTCGTGCTGTTGGCAACCAGTTTTGCATCGCTCCGACTGCATCAAAGGCCGATATTTTGTCAGCTTCTGTCAAATCGTTTTGAATCGAAGGTATGAGCGTTTCAAGGTAGTCTGGCAAATTAAAATAGTTGTCGCTTGCTGATTCGGCTTCAAGCTGCTTGTCCTGCGTCACACATTTTTGCAGATCCGCTTGCGCAGCGGAAAGCGTTTCATGGACATCCGTCAAACAGCTTTCAACCGTGTTGAGCGCACTCTCAGCATCGACCCCACGTTGCTTGAGGGTTTGAAATACATCCTCAAAGGTCATGGTGATCTCTTCGGGCATCCCTTTGGAAATGTCATTACCTGATTCAGCGACCAGACGTTCGCGAAAGACCCACGGAAGACCATTTAGTTGCGAGAACTTCAGCGGTTTGCCGGTAACGAGATTCACCGCTTGTTGATAATTATTGCCGCTAAATAAGTTAACGACCTTCGTGACCGGATTCAGCGGTGCGACGAGTTCGCGGGCATCCTTCAGTACGCGACGGACCTCTTTGGACATGATAAAAAGGTCATCTACATAGTCGATTGCTTTTTCGCTAATGGCCTTTGTTGCACCAACGTATCCGCGGTCGGCGATCTTTTCCTTTGACCCTAACAGTTCATCGTTGCGAGTAAAAAGTCGATCGATGCCTTCGGTCTCTTTTGCAACTTGCGATTCACGTTCATCGAGAATCGCAAGGGCCTTTTGCATGATCACACGGCGACGATGATTTAGAAACCAAAGAATCAAAGCAATAATCGTCGCGATGGCAACCAACATGAGGATGATTGTTCGACGCACCCAAGTTCGCACCAATTGCTCACGCTCCAGGCGAGCGTATTCACTGGCCACAGTGGCTTGACCGCTGGCGATCGCGGCCTCTGCTTTTTGAAGAGCAACATCAACCTCGAAATCGCCGTTGTTTGCCAGCTTTTCCGCTTCTTCAATCGACTTTCTGGCAAGGGCAACGTCCGGCGCAGTTGCGGGTGTGTTGGAGATGAATTGCAATTTCGAATTGAGCTGTTTCACTTGCTTGCCGAGTCCCGAGGCTTCGGCGTAACCATTCAAATAAGTTGAAATCGCATCATCGACCTTGGCCAAACGCTGCTGAAGATCACGAACATTGTCAGTGCTCGCGTCTGCGTCGATCGTTGCAAGTTCCTGACGCCAGGTCTCGAGGGGCGGCCCGGCCAATGGTCCCTTGGCCGTACTGTGCTTCTCTATGTATTCAGCCGAGGCAAGCTTTACTTCGTCGATCAAGGATAACGAGTGAGCGACGGATGACTTCAGCGACCCTAGGGCTCGTGCCAACTCTAACTTCACGCGTTCTGCGTCGGCCTTTTCGGAGTTGATTTTGCGAGCCAACTGTTGATCGATCGACTTGACCGTCTCCTTGACCGCGTCAAGAATTCTTCCACCGCTTCGCATCGCTCGAACAGCTGGTTGATCAAGCTGCCCGATCCAGTTTCCTTCACCCAGATTGCGGCGATTCTGTGCGTCGGATGCGTAGTAGCTGAATTTGCGTTCCTGCAAGAACAATACAAACACGGTTCCATCCAACTCACCTGTCTGAGGATTGGTAAACTTGCCAAAACCAGTTCGATTGCTCAGTCCTTTACCGAGCGCGTGTTCAACCGCGTCCATCCCTCTGTAAGACCCGCCATCAGCACCGTTATAGGCTTCGCCATTGGCGTTGTTCATTAAAACAATGACCCAATGCGGCGCATTCGCATCCAGCCATGATTCGAGCTCATCGAGCTGGACAGCGCCGACACCGAGATCGCCTTTAACAAACAAGTGACGATCGGGCGTCCACTTTTCGATGACATCTTCTATACGACTAAATTTCGTGGCTGCGGGGGATTTGTTCGGCACCTGCGCTTCGGCAGTCGACAGACACAATAGGCTGGCAATGACGAAGCCGAGAAAACGAGTTCCGAAATGCTGAGTCAGGCTTTTAAAAGTTGCGGCTGAGCGTAAACGTTCTGTCATTCGATCTAACTCGGATTGCCGTCAGGCGTTCGGGGCGGAGGAAAGTAGTTAGATATGCCATTGTAGAGCATTTATCCTCAAATGTTCATGGGCCCCTATTAGGCGGAGTTTATACGCCGAACATTGGCGAGTGCGTTGTCCCGATTAGATTATGAGGTAACGTAGGAGGGGACCATTCGTTAACGCTGTGAAGCATTTTAACGAGTAAATGTAGCTGGTTTCGTGAGAAACCGGCGCGGTAGGGACCTTTTTGATGCATCCGGTTTCTCACGAAACCAGCTACCTTACTAAGAAAAATGCTTCACAGCGTTGACCATTTGTCCCGTCCTTTTAGTCTTGAGTCGAATTCGACGAACGCTCGGGACAAATGGTCCCAAGCTACTAACGGGAGAACGAGGCTCTGCCGAGCCAGTCTTGGCAGAACTAGCAGACTGCACTGTACTTGTGAACGTGAACTTATGGCCGTAAGTTTGCATCAAAGTGATGGATGTCAATAAGTGCAGCGGGAGTTGAAATGGCTGTTGAGACTGGCTCGGCGGCGCCTCGTTCTCCCGTTCCATGCTCTACGAGTCCCACCCCTGGATATTCTGGCTAACCCCAAAGTTAAACTGTACTAAAACACTAGTGCTTCAACACAATTTAACTTTGGGGTTAGCCAAAATGACTTCATGCTGTGACTGCCGGATCAGTGAGCCGTCGGCGCTAGCCGCGGGTGAACGAAGTACTTGACTCGACGTAACTTACTAACAATCTAGGACCAACGATTTGCGGTCGACAGGTTAACGTTGGACAAACTTTCAATCTTGCACGACAACCACTTCGTTCACCCGCGGCTAGCGCCGTCGGCTCACTGATGTTGATCCCCAAATTAAAGTTGGATGAAACACTAGCTAGTGCTTTGTCCACATTAGATTTTAGGATTAGAAGTGAGCGACCACTTAAATGTGATCGTCAAATTGAAAACGGGAGAACGAGGCTCTGCCGAGCTAGTCATTCGCGCTGTAATTAATATCCGATGTACTAACGAACGTGACATGGAAATCCAGGTGCACTTTCGTGGACGATGGTAACTAACACTCGAGATGAACCCGCCGGTGAGGACGGAATAATGGTCACCCCTCGCCCCTGTACTCAGGGGAGAGGGGCCGGGGGTGAGGGGACCTGAGCCCCCTCATCCCCGACCCTTCTCCCCCGGAATACCTGGGGAGAAGGGAGCCAGAACTGTCAGGGCGCAAGCTTTAGCAACCGACCAGCCTCTTGGGTCAAGAATTCAACATCCTTGAACGGGTCGCTTCCAATATCTTGCCACACCACCCGACCGCTTTGATCGATCAAGAAAGTACCGTGAAGCGGTTGAAGTTCGAAGTCATCAAAGCAGCGAAACGACTTAAAGGCATTCAACTTGGGATCGGCATGCAGCGGAATTTCAATCGCTTTTGAATAGCGCTCGAGCCCTGACTTCAACGATTCCAGGTTTTCGGAACTGATGGCAACCATTTCAATCCCGGATTCACGAAACTTACCAGCAACGGGCGAAAACGCGTGCAATTGTTCGATACAGTGCAAACAACCGAAACCGAGATAGAAAAATACAATCGTCGGCTTGCCTTGCAGTTGTTTCAGGGAAAAAGGCTGGCCATCGGCCCCTTGAACTTTAAACTGGGGAGCAACATACGGGTGCCAACGGAAGGAACCGAGCGAATCTGGATCGGGTCGGTCACCAAGGTCTTTTGCGGGTACATAAGGTGCCGCCCAATGCTCGGGATGACCCAACTCCGCAGCGAACGGATGGTGTCTGGCGAGCATAGGGGTCGATAGCTCAGCCGTGCAGGCAAGATTGCGAAGTTCTTCAAAAGCTAACTTGGCTTCCTCGGTATTTCCTGCGTTCGAATAGATCCAAACTTTGGTAGACCATGACAAAACTTCGTTCGGGTTGGCTTTAATTTCTTTGTCGACAACTTCGATGGCTTTATCAACTTCATTCGACTCCGCCGTCCACTCGGCTTTCAGCAAAGCGTCCCACGCTCCAGCGTCATTATAGCGTTTGAGTGCGGTCGGCCAATCTTTCAAATTTGCCGCGGTGGATGCTTCGATGGCCGCAATCGCCTGCTCGATTTTTTTGATCAGCTCTCTGATCTCACTTTTCTTCTTATCGCCTTCCGTTTCGCGTCGTTTTCGATTGGCTTCGCTCTTCTTTTTATCGGCTGCGGTTAACGACTCCTTGGTTTTGGGCGGCGTCGCTTCAGTCGCAACGGCCGCAGGCGCGGGCGGTGTTTCTGGCTTGGCGTCTTCTTTCTTGGCCTCCTCTTTAGGCGGGTTCAGAAGTTCGAGTTCAGCTTTTGCCTTGGTAAGTCGTTCCTCCAGGTCTGACTTGATCGACGCGGCTCTCTCGGTTTGCGAAGTCAGTGCGACGGCGATTCCCAAGTATCGCAATCTTTCAACTTGCAATTCCGGCATATGCGTTGGCTCTAAATACCTGGTTTCAGCCAGCTCTATCAACTCGGGCCACAGTCGATAACTGGACAGGACCAACAGCAAACGTTCGCGTCCCAACTTGTTCGAGCCCCGGGTGAGGGAGTTGTATTTCGGGTGTCGGGGCAGCTCTTGCATATTCTTGGCCAAGTCGAGCGCGTTATGAACACGCCCAATTTTGACTAAGTTGCGGATAAGCCACTCGTTGTTATGGGCAAAATTATGGATTTGGTCAGGCATAACACGGTCACGCATCATGTGAGCGTGATCGACTCGGGCCGAGGCTTCCTGCTGCCAAACGGCATCTTGATAGCGATGGAGCTTTGAATAAATATGGCCAGGCATGTGCCACATGTGTGCAACTCCGGGCAAACTAGGACCGGCTTTGGCAGCGCTTTCGAGCGCCATTTCGGCTCGCGGCCGATCCCAAAGGTGGATCCGGTAGTGATGAGCCGGATGCATGGGGTTGGCGTTAAAGACCTCTTGAAGCAACGAATTGATGGCTACATGGCTAACGATTGGCAAATCGCTCCGCTCGTTTTCCCAAAGCTGTAAGGCAAGAAATGCTTTGGCTTCGACATCATCAGGGTTGTCTTCAACAATGGTCTCCAAGTCGCGAGTGTACTGCTGGGCACGCACTTTCTTTTCGATCTTTTTGCCGTCTTTGTCGACTTCTCGGATGAATTTGTCGAAACCGTCGATGTAGTGTTTTTCGCGCTCGGTGACCGAGTCTCGACGCTTAACGGCTTCAGCAATAAACTTCCGGGCACGATCCAGGTTACTGACGTTCGCCATCGCCATACCCCAATAGGTCATGGCGCAAGCAGGATCCAGCACCGCGGCTTGACGGAAAGATCGTTCGGCTTCGTAGTACCAAAAGCCGTGCAGTTGTGAGACGCCCTGATCTACGAAACGCTGAACCAGATCATCGCTGCAAGTGACAGGGAAATGAATGTTGCTCATCCCCTGCATCAAATAAGCGGCTTGCCGGGGCCCTTCGTCGTAGACTTCGCCATGGAAAGAATGTCCAGCTTGATCGCCAACAACTATGGCATCAGTCTTGGTCGTTGCCGGGTCTTCAGCGAACGTCTGCGGTGCGTTCGACGCAAAATTGCAAGTTAAAAGCAAAGCCACTGCAAGTCGCGACCGAATAATTCGCGACCGAGAAAGTCGAATCTTAGCGAAGGTATGCATAGCCAACTACGGTAGGAGGGCGAGGCGGGAGGTCTCTGGCGACTGGTGATTCAGTCTAATCGAAAACGCAGTGAGATGCTTCGAAAGCCAGAAGCTCCGCGCAATGTTTTCGCACAACAAGCGACTTGCCATAAAAGGTAGCTGGTTTCGTGAAAAACCGGGTGCGCACCAACGACCTTCGTTCTACATCCGGTTTCTCACGAAACCAGCTACATTTGCTCGCTAGAACACTTCACAGCGCTGCCAAAAGGTCAGGAAAAAAACTTAAACGAGCCAAGAAACTATTTGCAGTACAGCATAGATGATCAGCATAAATGAGGTGATCCAAACAGCCGTCCGTTGTGTTTGCTGAAGGATCAGCTTTGGCTTCTCGTGGCGAGTTGCACCCATGACAAAGGAAACTGCGACCAACAGCGGCAAGTAGAGCAGCAAGTATTCGATTGACATGCTAATGGACATGTAGAACTCCAACTTTAATTTTCGGTTGATCGTATTTGGGTGGCACATCGGCCGGAACGCGTTAGAGAGCGTTCCGCTTAGGAATGAACTTGAAAACGCGGATTTACAGGTGGTTTATCAGCCGGAAGGCGTTAGCCTCCGGTTCAATACACAACCGGAGGCTAACGAGAGCGTTCCGCTTAGGAATGAACTTGAAAACGCGGATTTACAGGTGATTTATCAGCCGGAAGGCGTTAGCCTCCGGTTCAATACACAACCGGAGGCTAACGCCTTCCGGCTGATAAGACTATACCACCGTAATGATCAGCTTCAGTTC
>JANODD010000348.1:0-6339 GCA_031412515.1 Planctomycetia bacterium
CGGGCGTCCTCGCCCGCACGGGACTAGGTGACTTGCAAGTGAGTTTGACGATCTCGCTTTATAGACGGTAATTAAATTCTTTGCTGTCGCCGTTAGTCACCTAGCGGGTTCAGCGGGCGAAGACGCCCGCGCTCCGAAAAACCGGTCATCCACTTTGGCTAGCGTCTGAGAACGTTTGCGTATTGCTATTAAGTCAACACTCTATAACACCTTCCGGTCGATCAATAATTTGGGATTGCAGAGTTTTCGTCCGGTTTCTCACGAAACCAGCTACCCAAAATATCCGAAATTCGCCGAGACAATCTAACAAACAGCAAAGCAAAGTGGCTCGACAAATCGCCAACATCACCCGCGCCAAATCGTTTAGCACCGAACTTTCGACTCGCTCGCTTCGGACTTGTTTGCTGGCAGCGTTAATCGTTGGTGTTGACGGCTATCAAGTGTCCTCCGGCCAGGAACTCGTCCAAGAGCCGCTCACGTTCGCCCAAACCAAGCCAATCGCAACAGGCAACGAAGCGAACAACTTAGAGAGCGTCGAACCACTTTCAGACCAGCCACGAAGCTCGCCTGAAAATGATTTAATTCAATCGCTTTCGGACTATTCGTCGCAAGGGCTTCCGGGTTCTAGTTACCCTTATCCGTCAGCTCCAGCGGTTGTGGCGGCTCCGCATCTGTTTGATCCAACGGCTCCCATTTCGGGTGACGATCAGAACATCAAAATGCTCGAGCCCGAAGACCTTTTGCCTACTAAACTGGACCTCTACGATCTATCGCTAGCGCGCTATACGTCCTATCGCTCCAAAGAGAACGCGATCTCTTACATGCCCGGTGATGGCGATCAATTCGGATGGCTGAGCTTTGATTCGCCGAATTATTTAAGACGGGGAACGCCGCGCGGAATTACCGCCAACATGAACATCCACTTGCTTTCCGGTCCCGGTGTCGTGCCTTTGCCGCCGCGACTCTACGATTTTGAACTCGGTTATCAAGTTCGCAATTCGCTCTCGGATCTCTTCAGTTACGAATGGTCGGCGATGGTGGGAGTTTACAGCGACTTTGAAGATAGTGCTCGCGATGGCGTCCGCTTCCCAGCTCACGCAGTCGGCATGTTCCACCCTGGTCCAAAAGCGGATTGGGTGTTCGGAGTCGATTACTTGGGGCGCGATGACATTAAAGTACTGCCAGTCGCAGGCTTTGTGTGGCATGATCCAAACCGACCCGAGCTTCGCTATGAAATGATCTTTCCGCGACCACGAATTGACTTAACTCTTTCGCCGCAGTCACGCGTCTACTGTAGCGGGCTGTTAGGTGGGGGAACGTGGGATATTGAGTTCCCCGACAATAGCAACGACGTAATGTCGTATCGCGATTACAAGCTGGCCTTTGGCATCGAGCGAGCGGACTCCGACGGACACTTAAACAGCTGGGAACTTGGTTGGGTCTTCGGTCGAAGACTTGAATTTTCAGATCGGCCGGATGAATTCGGCTTCGGCGACGCGTTTGTTATTCGCTACGTGACTCGCAAGTAAGCGAGGTGTAGCTGGTTTCATAAGAAACCGGAGAAGCAGTGACGACATCCACTTCGTCCGGTTTCTCACGAAACCAGCTACCAATCCTATTGCATCCGGTTTCTCACGAAACCAGCTACAAGAACAGATTTCCGTGTCAGCTGGCAACTGGCTGTGAAACGGCTGAGGTTCCATTAATTTTTGCATGACCGCGCCAGTTCGGACGAACTACTTTTACAGCGATCCGATCGTCGACGTTGGGCCGAAAAATCGTCAATAGCACGGCTGGCAGAAACCAAGCCATATAAAGTCCACCGCCATAGCCATGCCAAAACTGTGCGGCGAGCATAACGGCAGCGGTTCCGCACATAAGCGTTCCCAGAGTCTTGCGAGCCGGCCAGAACGAAAACGAGAGACTTAAGATGATAAATGCAACCAGTACCGGCAATCGAAAAATCGCGGGAATGCCTGTTCCCCAAACTCCTTCTAAACCATCCATGGAGGGAAACCAGAGTCCATACATTTTTTGCAGATGAGCAAAGAATGCTTCTACTCCGCCAAGCAGAAGGAGAATTGACAAGACGCCCAAGCTGATACAAACACCGCTCAGCAGTCGACCAAGTCCGCGATGCCAATAGAAACTGATCCACAGCGGTAACAGAAAAAACGGATAGTAAACCAAGCCCGCTCCGGTACCCAAAAACAATCCGGCTAGAAGCGGCAATCGATAACTCAAGATAGCGAGTACTAAGAAGGCCGCCGGCAAAGCGTGTTGAACATTGCCTGTCATCTGGGCCGTGTAGGGGAGCAACAAGTACATTGTGGCTGCACCTATCCCAGTTTTGATGTTATCAAAGTGCCAATAGCCAACTCCGACGATTCCAAAAACAATCGCCAAGTTTGCGACGATCGCAACGATCCTTGCCAAGTTGGGTAACCACGGATTCGTTAGCGGGGGACGTTGCCAGTCGGGCAAATCGGGCGCAGGCGTCGTCGGCAACTCAGGCAACATGTTTAACAATGCGTATCCAGGCCCAAGCGGCGGTCCATGTTCGGCTTCCATGCGAGGGTCACTGGTAATCACATTCGCTAGCAAGAAAATCAGCAACGAAACACCAATAAAACAGAGCCCACCGATCGACAAATTCGGCTCGAGCAACGGACGACGAACGATTGCCGGATCAATCAACATTCGAATCGCCAGCAGTCCACACGCGGTTAGCAAAAACGCAAAGCCGTAGAACTGCAACTTTTCGCTAGTCCAAGCCTCAGGAGCTGGCCTCATTTGTTCTTCACTGGGAGAAATGGGTTTCCCCTCAGCATTGAGCGGAGCGCTCGATAGTGGTCCGTTATCTATTCGAGTATTCAGTTGCGTGTTCTCCTGCGACTGAATGTGGACGAGCTTGAGGGTTGATACTGGACGAACGTTGTCTTCGCGCATCCGACGACCTTCGTAAACCATCATCAGGCCTGGCGCGAGCAGAACCAAGAGCACCAAGTCGAGGTTACGCAGACTCCAAAAACGATGAAATACGAAATAGAGCCCAAATAACAAGAACGACGACAGAAATACCCAAGTCGCTGGTTCAGGTCGCTGGTAGTAAAGAAGTAGGTGGCTCATGGGCAAGCAACGATCATTAAGAATCGAATTCCGAGTTAAGCGGATACTGCCTTCGGTGAACCCCTAAGGATAAGTCTAACGCCGTTAAATGCAAGATCATTCTGCCGTAGTGGATTGCTGTGTATAACAGATTGGTTTCCCCAAACTGTTAATCTGTAACGCTTTGCACTGTTTATCCAGCTGGCTTGATAACTTCCGCACCTCACGCCCTCCGCGTTCCTCCATACGTCGGCATTGCGAGGTCATCCTATGACCGCTTTTTCTCGAGGGGGACTATAAGGGCGTTGAAAGAAGACTAATGCTGCTTGCGCACCCGATACCGACCGGCAAAGGGTGTTTTGAGAAAAACGAACAAAATTCTTGGTGGAAAATCGGTGACGGACTCACAATACCGACTAATCTGGGATATCAGGGCTCGAGGTTAGAGCTGTTTTGATAATGGGAACCAAAGTGAGTTTAACGATGTTGCTTAAGCGTTTAGGGCTGCTGAGTTTATTGGCGTTGGTTGGAGCAAGTGCCATTTCTAAAGGACAAGAGGCGATTGCCGAAGCAAAAGTAGTTACTCCAGCGGCTGAAGCGAGCAAAGCCAAAGCGATGCGACCACTGACAGTCGCAACAGAGCTGGTCGGCGAAACAAAAATAACTGGGACGCTAGTCGATTCGACAGCGCTTCAAATGAAGACATCGTTCGGTGAAGCTCAGATTCCGCTAAGCGAAATTGCGGGGGTTCGATTTGCAGCAGGCGATGAAACTTCGACCACTGTCGTGATGCTCAACGGAGACTCGATCACCGGAGCAACCGAAACCAAGTTCTTAACTGTCGAAACCGAGTGGGGCACTGCAAAGATCAATGGTTCAAGCCTCGTTTCGATGCTGTTCGTTCCCGGCCTTCAGTGGGAAAGCTCAAAGGGACTGAACGGCAAACGTTGGTCACTCGTCGAAGCTAAACCGACCCAGACGTTGCCTAAGCCCGCTAGCCCACAAATCGCACCTGCTTCAGTTCCTTTTACTTCCGGCCCATTCGGCGGTAGCACGATTAACAATAACAATGTTAACGTCGGTCGCTAAGTCGGAGTAGGACGGGCCTCCAGGCCCGTCGTCGTTGACGCTGTGACGGGCCTGGAGGCACCGTCCTACTTATCCAGCGTTCATCAGGTTGTAGCTTTATCTCTCGCCAATCTGTTGCCATACTGAAGTGGCACTAGCTCAACGCACTGCCGCGAAGTGAGCCTAAGTGGCAGGTTCACGTCGCATTTGGCTTTCCGGTTAAACGATTTCACTGAGAGACACGCGATTAATGGGTTTCAGATTAGCCCGTTTGTCCATACAATCTGGCAACACCTCCGACGAGCTTTTCGTGTCGGTCGACCCGCTTTTTTGAATAGATGAAGTTATGAAAGTTCTGATAATCGGCAACGGCGGTCGCGAACACGCGTTGGCTTGGAAGATCAAACAAAGTCCGCGTGTGACCGATGTCTTCGTCGCTCCCGGTAACGCCGGCACCGCTCGTGACGCGATTAACGTTCCGATTCAAGCTGAGGATATCGCTGGCCTGATCAAGTTTGCGAAAGCTGAAAAGATCGGTTTGACGGTCGTTGGCCCCGAAGCACCTCTGGCCCTCGGCGTGGTCGACGCTTTCGAGTCTGAGAAGCTGCGTATATTTGGACCCAGTCAAGCCGCTTCACAGCTGGAGTCGAGCAAGGCGTTTTGCAAGAACCTACTTCGCCAAGCGGACGTGCCAACTGCCGATTTTCAAGTCTTCCGTGATCCTGATGATGCGATGCGCTTTATTAAAGGTCGCTTTCCCGGCGAACGCGATCGTTGCCCAGTCGTCGTCAAAGCGGACGGACTAGCGGCTGGAAAAGGTGTGATCGTATGCAAACGCCGTGACGATGCGCTCGATGCAATCGATCGAATCTCGCGCCGTCGTGAATTTGGTAAAGCAGGTTCACAGATGATCATCGAAGAACGCCTTGAAGGCCCCGAAGCGAGCGTTCTGGCGATTACGGATGGACGAACCATTCTGCCACTGCCCCCAGCTCAAGATCATAAACCAGCCTTTGACGGTGACGCTGGTCCTAACACTGGCGGCATGGGGGCTTATTGCCCAACGCCAGTCGTTGACGACGCACTGATGGCTTGGATCGAAGAGCATGTGCTCGTTCCGACCATCCACACGATGAAACGCAATCGCAAGCCCTTTCGCGGAGTGCTCTACGCTGGCTTGATGATCACGCCTCAGTCGGGCCCAAAAGTGCTCGAGTACAATTGCCGCTTTGGTGACCCCGAGTGCCAACCACTAATCATGCGACTAAAGAGCGATTTGATGGACATTCTCGAAGCTGTCGTCGATCAAGCGCTAGATCGAATCGATGCACCTGAGTGGGATACTCGACCCGCGATTTGCGTTGTCATGGCCAGTCAAGGTTATCCCGGTGATTACGAAAAAGGTCGGCCTATTACCGGTATCGACGCAGCCGACGCGCTGCCCGATGTAAAAGTTTTCCACGCCGGCACGCGACTTGAGAATGATATGATCCTAACCAACGGTGGTCGCGTCCTCGGTGTCACCGCTCTTGGTGACACGATCTCCGTCGCCAAGCTGAACGCCTATACCGCCGTTCAAAAAATCCGCTGGGCTGGTGGCTGGTGCCGCAAAGACATTAGCGACAAAGCCCTCACCTACCTTGCTCAGCAAAGTGCTGAGTTAAGTTAGGCATAAAGTTTAGCGTTTGCAGTATTGTTTTTATAAAGCTGTACGATCTGTTCGCACATTACGTCACGCACATTACGTCACGCACATTACGTTTCAGCCCTTCGTCATGCACAGTACGTCATGCAACGTACGTCTCTGGCGGTGAGCAGCGAGCATTGCTTCCCCTCGCCCTGTACTCAGGGAGAGGGGGCCGAGGGGGTGAGGGGGTGAGGGTGGGCTGTTAAAAATTCGGTATTGACATGCGTTTTTGCGAACCATCTTAGTTCCGCAGATAATGAGTCCGAATTGCCTTCCGTCCGGCTTGGCCGGGCGGAGGCGCCAATTGGCAGCTACATTGAAACGCCGGTCGTATCCAGCTCTCCGTTGGCCTTGTGCCAGCGGAAGCACGTTAAGGCTGACACGCTCAAAAACGTTGCTTCCGCCCGGATAAACCGGACGGAGAGCGACGAACGTTCCGTTGCACTTTGTGTAGCTGCCAATTGTGGTCCCGCTGG
>JANODD010000349.1:0-52892 GCA_031412515.1 Planctomycetia bacterium
CCGGCGTTACGCCGCCAGCCGGTATGGCGAAAAGTCGGTAGCGGAATGCGTCAAGCATTTCGTGCATGCAACTTTGGCCCGCAATATCAACTCCCGAAAGCCTTGACGGCTTCCGCTACTGCGTTTGTTCACGACTTTCCGCCAGCCCAGCTGGAAACATACGCTACTTTACTTGCCTTGAATGCGGCGCTGTGCGAACAACCAATCGTGTGTGGCATCGCTTGCATAAGTCTGTGTCCAACTATCGTGGCCGACGCCTGGATATTCTTTATAAAGTGGTGAACCGCCCGCCTCTTTGATCGCACTGATTATTAAACGCGATTTTTCGACGGCAACTGCTTTGTCTTGATCTCCATGAAAGCATGAAATCGGGATATTTTTGATCTTTTCGGCCGTGGATGGATCTCCGCCGCCACAAACTGGAACTGCCGCTGCGAAAAAATTGGGTCGGCGTGCAATCGCGTCCCAGGTCCCGTAGCCTCCCATGGAAAGTCCCGTGATGTAGACACGATTTTTGTCGATAGCGGCGTCTTCAAGCATCGCATCCACAACGGCCAACGTCAGCTTCATTGAATCGCTTGCTTCGGCGGGCATCTTGATGGCTCCCTCAGCTGCCCAATCGATGTCAGCCCACTTCTCGTTCGTCGGACATTGCGGAGCGATAATGTAACAAGGATTCTTCTCACGTCGTGCCGTTTTGCAAAACTCACCCATGCCGTGCTTCAGCTGCGCGACGTTGTCGTTGCCGCGCTCACCCGCACCGTGTAAGAAGATGACCAGCGGGTAAGTTTTATTCGGGTTGTAACCCAGCGGCTTGAGCAAGCGATATTTCAGAACTTTGCCACCCTCGCCGGCAAACTCACGTGGCTCAAAAAGCTTGATTGGATCTTCTGAAACCTGGGCTTTAGTTATCGTCTCGTTCAATTTGGACTCCTGACAGAACGCTTGCAGGCAAACCAGGTTTAAAAAAAGCAGATGGGCAATCGCAACAGTCGTTTTCATATTGGAACCTGAAAGATGTGAAGTGGTTTGAACTTTATCAAGTCACGCGTGCGCTGTACGGGCAAGGGTGGTATCGTGAGAAACCAGATTGAGTGAGTGTTGATTCTAATCCTCCCGGTTTCTCACGAAACCAGCCACAAACTCTCCCATGACCGAAGGACGGGGCAAAATGCCCATCCTACTCAGTCATCTCGCGGGCATGGTAACTCGACCTGACAAACGGGCCGCTTGCAACCTTCTCAAAGCCGAGCGATTTGGCAATATCCGCTAACTCATCAAACTCTTCCGGTGGAACGTATCGCTGCACCGGAAGATATCGCAAGCCCGGCTGTAAGTACTGACCGAGAGTCAAGAAATCACAATCAAACTTGCGCAAATCAGCCAGACATTCGAGCAATTCGTCACGCGTTTCGCCGAGTCCCAACATCAGTCCGCTTTTGGTTCTGATGTTTGGGTTCAGTTCCTTAACGCGAGCTAACAGAGCCAGAGTCCACTTGTAATCGCTTTTCGGTCCGCGAACTTTGCGGTACAGTCTCGGGATCGTTTCCATGTTGTGATTGAAAACTTCAGGAGCCGATTCGACAACCCGATCAAGTCCATGGCGATGCATGATGAAGTCCGGAGTCAGCACTTCGATCGCTGCGCCAGTTCGAGCACGCACCGCGAGAACCGTCTCATAAAAGTGCTCCGCGCCACCATCGGGCAAATCATCGCGAGTCACTGAAGTGATGACGACATGTTTCAAACCCAAACGAAAGGCAGCTTCCGCCACACGCGTCGGTTCATCACCTTCAAGGGCCTCTGGCCTGCCGCGCGAAACGGCGCAGAAACCGCAGGGCCGCGTACAGACGTTGCCCAGAATCATGAAGGTCGCGGTTTTCTGCGAGTAACATTCCATGCGATTTGGGCATTTCGCGTTATCGCATACTGTTTCAAGCTTCAATTCATCCAGCAACCCGGCAGTGAAATTGTTGAAATTGCCAACCGGCAAATCGCGTTTCAACCAGGGGGGCAAACGACGAGTTGGAACAAATCCACCTTCAGTCGAACTACTAGCCGCACCACAACTGCCTGAAGGGGCCGAGTCGGAGACAACTGGAAGATCAAACGCCATCTTGAATTAGCTACCTTTAAGAGACTTGCTGAAAACAGGTACACCGAGAACAGGTCCACAGCGCATTGTACTCCAATCAGCCAGGTTTGGGTTAGATCCCCTTCATTGATGGTCCTCTTCTGGCGTAGAATAAGATCGAGGTATGCATCATGCTTGCCGGTGAAATAGTAGGATCATGCTTTTCGGATGCCGGAAGCTGGACGTCATGGGCTGAAACGTAAGTCAGAAGAGGCCTAATCGCAAGCTGGAAGCATACGCCACGAAAAAGCAACGGGAAAACGCAGTTGAACAAGCCTAAAAAATCAAAACCGACTAAACCACCACCGACCGCGAAATCTGCGAAGAAGCCGGCCGCAGTGGCTGCGCCAACATTTAAAACGATCTGCGATAACCGCAAAGCTCGTCATAAATACGAGATCATGGACGCGATCGAGTGCGGTGTTATGCTCGTCGGTAGCGAAGTCAAGAGTCTTCGCAACGGTAAATGCCAACTCGAAGAAGCCTACGGACGGGTGAAAGGTCAGACCTTGTGGCTTGTAAGTTGCGATATCGCTGAATATCCACAGGCGACCGTTTGGAACCACGAACCGAAGCGACCACGTCAATTGCTGGTGCATAAACGCGAGATGACGAAATTTGTTGGCCGAGCTAACGAGAAGGGGCTGACGCTCGTGCCGCTTCGAATGTACTTCAACGAGCGCGGCGTTGTGAAGTGCGAGATGGCGCTTTGCAAAGGCCTGAAGCTGCACGACAAACGGGAGAAAATGAAAAAAGCAGATGCAAAGCGCGATATCTCCCGCGCCGTTCGACGCAAGATTTAGTTGCCGCAGAACACGGTGCGTGAGACTCGTCGACGGGTGCTCCGCGCGACTGCGTAGCTGGTTTCGTGAGAAACCGGACAACGGTAGAAGTTTAATTGGCGAATTGATGACGTCGGTTTGTCACGAAACCAGCTGCCTGGTAAGTGAACATCTATGTCTGCTGAAACGTAGTTAGATTTTTGGGGTAGCGGAATGCGTCAAGCATTTCGTGAATTTCACGTAATCTCAATACCGAAAGCCATTTCAATAACCGAAAGCCTTGACGGCTTCCGCTACCTCAATGAATCGCGGGTAACGCAATTGTTCAACCAAAAAATCTAATCTGGACAGAGCACTAGCCAGAGCCTCCACCGTAGTCCAAGCCCACCGGAAATCTCGATGCTGCAGATCACAGACCTGAAAAAATCATTCAAGCTGCCTGACGGCCAGCGATTGCCGGTTTTGGATGTCGAGAAATTTACCATCAACGATGCGGAGCAAATGGTTTTGATCGGCGAAAGCGGTGGAGGAAAGACAACCCTGCTCCACTGCATCGCAGGCATCATGACTCCCGACAGTGGATCGATTGAACTGGATAAGATCAACTTGTTGAAACTCAGCGAGGCGGGTCGCGATCGAGTACGAGCCGCCAAGATCGGCTATGTGTTTCAGACTTTCAATTTACTTCCTGGCTTCACTGCGCTGGAAAACGTGCGACTCGGAATGACCTTCAGCAATCGGCGGCCAGATCCTAGTCGTGCCATCGAGTTGCTTAAACGGGTTGGATTGGGCGAACGATTGCACCATAAACCAGCGGCTCTTTCGGTCGGTCAACAGCAGCGAGTCGCCGTCGCGCGAGCCCTTGCCAATAGCCCGACGCTACTGCTCGCTGACGAACCGACGGCAAACATCGATCCCAAGAATCAACAAATGATTATCGACTTGATTCGCAAGAACTGCGAAGAAGAAAAAATCGCTTTGATGATTGTCACTCATTCAATGGCCATCGCCGAGCAGTTTCCACGCGTCGATCGGCTCGAAGAAATCAACCGCGCGTACGCTGGAGTCAAGCAGTCAAAATGAACTTATTGCATATCGCATGGCGTAACATGCAGCAGCGTGGTTTCGCAACTTTACTAACCATATTCAGCATGGCACTCGGCGTCGCACTGGTCGTGCTAGTGCTAAGTATTAGTTGGACCATTACCGAGTCGTTCGATCGCAACAGCAACGTCGGTTACAACTTGATCGTTGGTGCTCGAGGCGGCTCGCTTCAATTAGTACTCAACTCGGTCTTTTATCTCAGCAAGCCGATCGAAGTCTTACCTTACGAAGACTATTTGGACTTCTTGCCCGGTGACGAACGGTCCAAAGAGATCAAACGCATTGGCGGTCGCATCGCTAATCCCGAGGCCAAAGGCGAGTACGCCGATAAGATGGAGGGTGGTTTTGCAATCCCTATTTGCTTGGGTGACTACTTTGGACCATTTCGTGTTGTTGGTACTACGCCAGCTTTCTTTGACAAGCTGCGTTATGGTCGAGCAAGCGACATGGAATACAAGTTTTCCGAAGGACGCAACTTCGTAGATCATTCACCTGAGCATGGATTTTTCGAAGCCGTTCTTGGTTCACAAGTTGCCGCAACGATGAATAAGAAAGTCGGTGATAGCGTACAGACTACCCATGGTGACCCCGAAGGCATGGGACACGGTGAAGCGTTCACGATTGTCGGCATTCTCGCGCCCACGGGAACTCCCAACGATCGTGCGACATTCATCAACATCGAGGGGTTTTACAAGATGGACAACCACGCCCGCGCGTTTGTTGATCCCGCCCACCCTGACGAGTTGAAAGTCGACGTTCGCAAAGAACCAGCTGATGCACCCGATCGATTGTCGCTGGAAAAACGCGATGTGGTTGCGGTACTCGTCAAACCCGCTAATGGTTCGTTCGCCGTGTTTCTCGAACGTCCCATCAATAAGACGATGCGTATGCAAGCCGTTTCACCAATCTCGGAGATTTCCGGGATGCTCGAAATGTTCGTCGCGCCCGTCAAGAACGCACTGCTTGGCTTAACGATTGTGGTGTGCGTTGTAAGTGCCATAAGTATCTTAGTCAGCATTTACAATTCGATGAGCGACCGGCGCCGCGATATCGCAGTGATGCGCGCGCTGGGTGCTCGACGCGATGTGGTACTGCTCGTTGTGTTGTTGGAATCGCTTCTAATAGCTTGTATCGGCGGCGCTGTCGGTTGGTTCGCCGGTCACGGGATCGGGGTGGCTTGCGCTGACATGGTCGAAGAGCGTACTGGATTGCAAATCGGTTTCTTCAACACCATTACGATTTACGAACTGACGCTTATTCCAGGCCTCGTGTTGCTCGCCACCCTGGCCGGTATTATCCCTGCATTTGTTGCGTATCGCACCGACGTATCAAAAAATCTCGGTGCTTGACGTGCAAGTTTGACTTCCGAATTAGTGAGCCGACGGCGCTAGCCGCGGGTGAACGAAGCTTCCGAATTAGTGAGCCGACGGCGCTAGCCGCGGGTGAACGAAGCAGCCGTCGCTCATGACTAGTGATTCAGCTAACGCCAATTCTCTCAATGTAATTGGCACACACTGGATAGGCATGCATCGGTGGAAGTCATCCGCTTCGTTTGCCCGCGGCTAGCGCCGTCGGCTCACAAAATTCCGCCTTTATTCTGCCGATACTGGATCAACCTCTTCAGCGCTCGATGCCTTTACAAAGAACGCGAACCAAGCGGCGCCAATCAGAGCAGACGTCAAAGAAGCGACCAAAACCGTGACCTGCGACATCTTCACTAAGTCGGAGTCTGCAAACGCGAGGATCGATACAAAGATCGACATGGTGAAGCCGATACCAGCTAGAAAACCTGCTCCCTTCAAGTGACTCCACGTCAACCCGTCGGCCAGTGAGCCGAATCCAATTTTGATCGCCAGCCAACAGAAGAGCGAAATGCCCAGTGGCTTGCCAATCACCAAACCAAGGAAGATGCCTACACTGTTCGGTTTCAAAAGACTGGTATACCAATCTGCACTTAACGGAATGCATGTATTGACTACTGCAAACAACGGTAAAATGAGAAACGCAACCGGAACGTGCAACCGATGTTGCAAAGCGTGCGAAACGCAATCTTCGCGATTCCTTGAAAAAGGCAGCACAAACGCTAACAAAACACCACCAATGGTCGCATGAATGCCTGAATGCAAAAGGCAATACCACATGCCCACGCCACCGATTAAATAGGGCCAAAGCGTATTCATTCGAGTGCGATTGAGGGCGAAAAGTGCGGCAAGAATTGTGGCTGCGGAGGCGAGGTAACTGAGATTTAGGTCCTTCGTGTAGAATACAGCGATGGCGATGATAGCACCAAGGTCATCTGCGATTGCGAGGGCTGCAAGAAAGACTTTCAGCGAATACGGAACCTTTTTACCAAACAACGATAGCACTCCGAGTGAGAAAGCGATATCAGTCGCCATGGGAATCCCTGCACCGGATTGCGTTGGGCTGCCAAAATTGAAAGCAGCGTGGATCGACGCTGGTACGAGCATCCCGCCCAGTGCGGCGAACACGGGCAGGGACGCTTTCCGAAACGACGACAATTCACCTTCGTAAATCTCACGTTCCAGTTCCAATCCGATCATCAGAAAGAAGATCACCATCAGCCCATCGTTGACCCAATGTTCAAACGACATTCCGAATATCTGAGTGTGAAAAAAGTGGATAACCTGTTCGCCGATCGGTGAATTCGCAACGATCAAAGAGACAATTGTCACAAAGATCAGAATGAGACCGCCTGCCCGCTCACTTGCAAAGAACTCTTTGAACAACTTCGTTCCAAACATCAAGACACTCGTTTGCGGACGGCAGATTCGAAGATTACACGCTAGATCCGAGATTTTAGCACACTAACGAAATCCTTTAACCCGGCTCGTTTGACGCCAAGCCAACGGCGGGGCGGCTTCCAGTTCGACGTAAGAGCGAGCCTGGACGGTCTCAACAACGCCAGTCTACTCGTCATGAACGACAGCTACTTCGTTCACCCGCGGCTAGCGCCGACGGCTCACTGATCCGGCAGTCACAGCATGACGTCATTTTGGCTAACCCCAAAGTTAAATTGTGTTGAAGCACTAGGGTCGGATCGTGATCACCTGGTAACCGGCCGCCCAGTTGGATTGACCGTTTAGAAACGCGCGAACGCAGTACTTACCGCGTGGCAAATCAGATGGTACGTCGATCTGAACAGAAAAGTCGCTAGCAGTGACGGCAGTGTCCGCCTGAGCCATCACGCGAGCGTTAGCAGATTCGTATGTCCGCTGAGCTCGCTGGCGGTCGTCGCCATCGGAAGAGAACGCGTCGAGCTGCACTACACCTGGTTTCAATTGATCACGGCGGTAGGCCAGTTCAACATGCAAATTACCGGCCATTGGACTCGTCCCGCGAATCGTTAATTTTTCGCCCGGCTTAGCTTGTGCTAATACGTTCAGGGTCACTTCGCTGGGATAGTTCAACCTAAGAAGCGGATCACCGATTAAGTTCATCATCCATACATGCTCTTGCCGTTCTGCTGCAAGATCGTAGCCTTCGGGACTAAGCGCGCTTGCAATAGCACTCAGCAGTTGCGATTGACCCTTAGGTGCACTGGCAGTGTCAGCAGGTTCGGGTTGCATCATTTCACGTTTGGCATTCAGCAGAATCTCACCCAGTGTAGCCGTTTTATGTTCAAAACACTGTGTTAACATTCCGCTCGACAGCATTGCCAATCCGTACGGACCTGAAACGCGCGACGAAGCGATCGCGGCGACCAAGCCATGGTCGTGTGTAACCAATTGTTCTGCGAGCGAATCCTCCACGGCGTCAAATGCACCGGTGTAACAAGCCAAAAATAGTCCAATCGGCGATTTTGAACCAATATTGACTTGAGGCACGTTGTCGTTAGTCATGATCGGCAACCATTGATTGTTGCAACGTAGATAGTCCAGCGTCTTGACGTGACCATGCCCGATATAGACCCAGAACATACCTCCCTGATTCATGCGATTGATCGTCGTTTCACTGAAGCGCCATGGGTCCGGACAGAATGGACTTTGCGGACTCGCTTGGGTCATCGAAACATCCGCCCAGCCGGGTATACGATCTGATAGGAATCGTCGCGTTGTCATTTCGATAGCGCCATCGGCGATTGCGCCGAAACCACCCACTCCGGCAATCACATGGACTTCGCGCCGCCATCGTGCTGCGTCTTGGCTTCGTTCAAACTCGATCGCGCGGGCCAGCAGTTTTTGTAATTGCTGCGGCGAATCCGCAGGAATTCGACCAACGGCTACATCTGGAATGTGATCACCATCGAGATCACCGAAGGTGCTATCGGAAGCGATCTTGGGATCGCCTCCAAACTTTACAAGCGCCGTGCTTGCGTGATAAAAAACCGGGATTGCGATTTGTTGATTCGGGAGCACTCCGACATCGCTTGCCAGTAGTATGAATTTCAGCGTGTTCGGATTCGCATCCGCAACTTTTCTAATCGCAGCCTGAATCGCATCCGCTGACTGAGCTGAATCGAGTTCCACAATCGAGTGGCCTTGAGCCTCACGATAGTGCTTCCACGTTTGCACAGCTGCTGACCATCCCTTGGGTCGCACCACAATGACATCGGCGGCGCTTGCAGCACCAAAGAACACACACATGCAAACGAGAACCGTAACGGTAGCGACCAGTCGCTTGACCAAACTTGGGGCCACGCTGTGCATCGAGTTTTAAGTCCCTTTACTTAGGTTCTGATTATCTGTTTAGATTTGCGATTGAATCGCTTATCACTGGACCGCTTGCTATTCTGATTGTAGCTAAGTTTCCATAGCTTGCGTCGTCCGCATCCAACCCCATGGTAAGAACACAATTAGCGGTAACCATGTCGCGATCAGCGGATCGAGCAAGTATCCGGCTCGGCCAAGTGCCGCCAAGCCAAACACAATGCCGGTAAATCCAGTTACCAGCATTAAGCATGAACCGGCGACCATGAAAACATGTCGATCATTGCGAGTTAGCAAGACTGGGATCGCCAGCAACAGCAGCGTACCATCGATGAAAGGTCTTACGAAACGTTGATGGATCTGAATACGCATGGCGTTCCCTTCGGATAGCTGATCCAAGCGAAAATGGGAGATCAGCTCGCTGGTGGACGCAAATTGCTTCCAGGCACCCCCACCGCGCAGCATTTCGTATTCCGTGTCGCTGACCCAAAAAACTGTATTCGGTTCAAGCCAGTCGGTGTCCTTGCGAGTTAAAAGTAAGGGGGAGCCATCGAGCGCATAGATGGATGCAATCCCATCCACATTTTTGGGCTGTAACACATTTTGGAACAAATAGCCCGTCGGACGTCCATTCGTTCCAACCTGGTAAATGCCAATGGAGGCAGTAATCTGCCGACCACAGGCTGCCCCAACCGGCCCTTCATGCAGCCTAAGAGTCGGGTCGACGATCACTTGTTTCGCTGGCAGAAGATGCTTCCCAGAGAACAGAGCATTAGTACGATGATCGAAAGCCGGCTTGATAACTCTCGCCACTTCGCCACTGAGATCCTGAGGATTGCGATCGAGTCTGTCTTGATAGTGAGGAATCGCAACTTCGCGAAGCAACACGGCGCTCAGTACGACAATTGCGGATGCGATAAACAATGGCCGCACCACTCGCCACTTGGTCACACCGGCGGCCATTAAAGCTGTGAATTCATTAGTTCGGTACAGCCAGGCAATCACAAACAACAAGGCTAGCAATGCAATCAGACCGCTCAATCGATCGAAAATTGTCAGCGTGTAGGGACCAAAGTATTCGGCAAGAACTTTAACCAGACCCTGGTTCTGCTGTTTTGCATAGCGAATGAATTCATCCAAGTTGCTGAAAACTTGCACCACGATTAACAGCCCTGTTAACGACGTGAAGCAAATGACTAGCACTCGGACGTAGAGAAATAATAGATAGCGATCGATACGTGTCATAGACCATCCTTATTGGAAGTACTTACAGACTTCCGAGGATGGCTACAAGTTCGATTGATCGTACTCTTTGCAGGTTTTGAAATAGACTACTGCTTCAACACAATTTAACCTTGGGATCAGCCGCAATGCGCTAGAGAGCGTCCTGCTTAGGAGTGAACTTGAAAACGCGGATTTACAGGTGATCTATCAGCCGGAAGGCGTTAGCCTCCGGTTCAATACACAACCGGAGGCTAACGCCTTCCGGCTGATAAGACTATACCACCGTAATGAACAGCTTCAGTTCATTCCTAAGCGGGACACTCTCGAGCGGGTTCCGGCTGATGTGCCACACCAAACAGGGCCAAACTTAAAATCTGCAGTTGGATGAAGCACTACTTCGGCGGCGATGTCGTTTTTGGTTCAGAAGCAACGTCGAACAGTGATTTTTCTGCCTCATCTTTGGCTACTGGATCGGCGGGCTTCTTCTTGCCATCCACCAATTGCAAAACGAGCCGAATGGGCGTGCCTTCCGGTGGAATGTCATCGGTCATCGCTGCAAACATTAGCCCACTATTGGCTTGAGAACTGTTTAGGGGGACATCGAGGGTCGCGGTTGCGAAATTGGAAACGCAAATCAAATCGCCACTTTCGGCCAAATATCGCTCTTCACCGGTATCAGGATCTTTCCACATTTTGCTTCCCGCGAAGATAAAATTGGTGCCTAGTGTGCCCTTAGCGGTGCCAAGTTCGTGCACCCATTTTCGAGTATCGATGTTGTGTTTTTTACCAGCTGCGTCTTTCCACAGCGCAAAAACTTGAATTTCGCTACCGGTAGGGGCTTGGTACTTGGGCTCCCAAGTTACAGGCGTACCGCTTTTGGCACCAATCGCAAGTAGCCCCGCATGAACGACTTGCGCTTTTGCAAACACGGCTACTACAGATTCGTGCTCCTTGGTCCCGACTGGGCAAGCTAGCATTTCCAATTGCCCAGCGCGGAGTGCAATATAGCCATCAACTACAACTCGACCCGCTTTACGATCAGCCCAAACACGACTCTGTTTGTCCAGTCGAGTCATTCCCGGTGGATCGCCGAACATCTTTTCCACCTTGCCCAGTAGTTTCTCTTTACCGGCCCATGGACTCGGCTCGGAATTTTGTGCATATAAGCAAGTCGTGATTATCAGAGTCGCAACTGTTTGCAAGTAGACCAAGGTAGCTTTTCTATTCATTTCAATCATTTTTCATTTACTTGCTTCGACGTCTTTGACATCGAGCGATCTGGAAGCAAAATGGTGACTCTCGAAGTCGGGCGAATTTGCATTGCTGACTAATTCGAGCACGCTCATCAGTATAACATTATCTTTTGATCTACCACACGGCGAATACGCAAGCAACTTTTCATTAGAAACGAGTTCACGCATGGACTGGATTGATCCTCGTTATGTCGAAGTCGACGACGTGTCAGAAATGACCAAAGGAAAATCGAAAGACAAACGCAAACCACGCGTCAAACCCTTCCACTCACAAGTCGCCGCAGCACTGGCTCAGCCCCTTGAAGTTTGGTCAGCCGCCTATGGTCACGCACTGATGCGGCTCAAATGGCCAGCGGGCTGTACGCTCGAATCAACCTGGTTGTGGTCGGCTGTGATTGAAGAGCAAGCCAGCATCTTGGTACGTGCTGGGGTTCCTGCAAATAAACTTGCCTCGTTACTCACTGAATCGAATTCGACAGAGAACCCTGCTGACAAATCTGCTGAGAAGTCTGCACAGAAGCCGACAGAAAAAACTGCACCGAAGCCTGCCGCCGTTGAGCAGGAATCGCTGGCACGTGTCATCGGTTTAATGGATCAGTCGCTTGAAACGCTCGCTTACCAGTGGCTCGACGCTGCCGACTCCTCAGCCTCCGCTGCACTAGGTGTTGCGGCCGTCGCGTGGCACCTCGCCGAACACGCTCAGCATCCGACCGCCAATTGGCTAACCCAATGGCTGCAGGACGTAGTCGATCGTATTGCAAAATACAAAGCCGATGACGAAGACGCAGTGCTTTGCCATTTGGTTCTCCAATGCGAACTGCCTCTGTTGGTATGCATGACGACCGCTGGATCCAAACGGGTCGTTCAAGCGGAAGCCAGCAAGGCGATGGACAACTTGGCATCGTTGCTCGAACACGGCGAAGACAAACCTTACCCTTGGTTAGTCCACGGCGCGACGTACTTACGAGCTGCGATTGCAAGTGTTCTGCGTTCACGCGTGTTGGCCGATTCCTTGGGACTCCGGAAGTTCTTCCCGCCGCAGCAAAAGGCGCTCGCCTCGTTGCTCAAACATGCCGCGCGTTGGTCAAGAGGCGATGGTACCGCGTTGCTCGGCGCGCCTCAAGTTTCCCCGAAAGCGAAGTCGATTTGGGAAGCTGCGGTGAAACTCTCGGCCGCTCCCAAGCCGCTACTCGCGGCCCTCAGTTGCGTAGGCATTAAGACCGAACGCCGAATTGATGTCGCTGAGCTGACAAATTCGCAACTGCCTGCAATCTCACACTACTGTGATCAAGCGGGTTGCGCGACGATGCAAAGCGACTGGCGACACAAAGGTAGCCGTTTTGCATTTGATTTTTCTGACAATGAAATTTTTATCGAAGCCCTCGGTCCGAAAGGTCAGCCCGTCTTGTCAGGCGAATGGGGCGTACAGGTTGAATTGAATGGCCAGCGTGAAATGCAGCTCGGCGATTGGGAAGAAGTCTGTTGGTTCACCGACAAAGAAGTGGACTATATCGAAGTCGAAGCCAAGTTTGGTCAACATGCCAAAGTGCAACGACAAGCGATGTTGTTCCGCAAAGAACGCTTGCTCGTACTCGCTGATGCATTGATCGGTACCGAAGACGGTCAGTGGCTGCTGCGCTCCAGTCTTCCGTTGGCCCATGGCACGCGCTTCGAAGCGGCTCAAAAGACTCGCGAAGGTTTCATCAACTTGCCAGGAGGTCAGCGTTGTCTAGCACTGCCTCTGCACTTGCCTGAGTGGCGTCGCACGCTTGCGCCGGGACGTTTTGAAGTGATCGACGATCAACTTAACGTCACTGCCGACACAACGCAAAGACGCTGTGTCACGCCAGTACTCATCAGTCTCTGCAACCGTCATGCGAAAAAGCCGTTCACCTGGCGTCAATTGACTGTCGCTGAGAATCTCGAAGTGGTGCAGCGCGACATAGCCGTTGCCTATCGAATCCAAATCGACAAAGACCAGTGGCTAATTTATCGCACCCTCGCCGAAGCAGCTCGTCGTACGGCGCTTGGCATGCACACGCTTTCCGACTTCTTTGCTGGCCGTGTCAAGAACAATGGCGATCTCGACACACTTGTCGAAGTCGAAGCCGCTGCCGAGGAGCCTGTCAAAGAAACAGCAGCCGCTAAGTAGTTGCCACCCCGTGGCGGACAATGCGTAGTTTGGTTTTGTGTGCCACTGGCTTGCTTTGCCCAATAGCGTACCGCTATTGGGCAAAGCAAGGCCAGTGTAGCAAAGCGTTTGGGCTTGAGTGATGTACTTCTTCCCAATGTTTGACGCTTGGGTCAACGAATACCGAAGTTCTCATCGCTGCCATATAATCATGCAAAACGCAAGTAGCTAAAATGCCAAATAAAAAAACCACACCAATTCGTTTTACTTGGGTTTACATGGGTGAACGCGGCCCAAGGATTCGCTGGGTTCCGGTTGGCATCCTTGCCGTAGGATGCTTACTGGGATATTTACTAGCACAAACGATTCTCCATCTAACGTTGCAGGCGCCTTTTCGTTTTGGCATCGTTTCGGCTACGTTCGCAGTGCACGTAGCGTTTTTTGCAACCTTGATTGAAGTGCAGCGACAGAATCTCAACAAAAGCAAGTTCGTGTTTCGGTTCAACATCACCTATCTCTTTGTGATAACACTACTTGCCGCGATATTTTTTGGATCGATCACAGCTGAGATCAGGGCTAGTCAAAAAGGATTTCAGCAAAATCTTGCAATTAAAGCAGAGCTTGAAAAGCTTATCGGAGGCGGCAGTGTTTACTTGGGTGAACAGGGTGGAAAGCGAATCACCTGCCAGATAACGCGTTCGGATTTTTCCGATCGCGATCTAGAAGACTTGATCATAGCATCACGTGGCATCGATTCAGCAGATAGCGAAATCACGATGTTGGTTCTCGAAGCTACCGCGGTAACAGACAAGGGGCTTCAAGCACTTCCAGTCTGCAAAAAACTTGAGTTTCTAGCACTCCCACCCATACCGCTGAGCGATCAAACGATTGAAAGTCTCGCTTCATGTCGCAAACTAAAGTTTTTATCGGGCGATCAGAAAAAATTGACGGCATCGCAATTGAATCAACTTTATGAACGCCTACCTGACACCAAGATCAATGGTGTAAGCTATCGTGAGATGCAAGCAGCTAATCGCAAGTAGCCACCGAACGAGACCGACAGTTTACGAAAAGTGTAGCAACGTCATTACCAGTCGATAAGATATTCGGCAGTCTACTGGGCCTCTGCCCAAGGATAGAATCTTATTCTAAATTGGCACGCAGAATGATTGCCATTCAGCTTACCATTCAATCTTGAAAGAACACCATGAAACCTGTTCGCGTTGCAGCCGCGAGGGGCTGGACTACGCAGTTGAAAAAGTAGGAAGCACCAAGGGCTGGTCGTTCCCGATTTACGAAGAGGAATGGAACTATGGTTTTCACGCCGAGTTTGCTCACTTCGTCACTTGTGTGGCAAATGACAAACAACCCGCCTTAACGGGGGAGGACGCGCGGGCTGTTTTGGACGTCATTTTTCCTGCAAACGAATCAGCCGGAACTGGCCGCAAAGTTAAGCTACCGTTCCACCCTAACGCTCGCAAACCGATCGACTTATGGAAACGACAAGAAAACGACCTTTCGCGCCTACCGGATAATTCGAAGTAAACGTTCACCCAATTGGAAGAAGTCGTTACAATAGTTCCTTCGCCGAGTGAGTAGCGCTGTCAAGTTGGACTTGCGGCTGGGCGTAGATCTCTAGAACTGGAGTAAAACGATGTTACGTTTCGTGTTGATTACAGGATTACTTTTGATGGCAAATGTATCGATGGCTCAAAATTCACCCGCAGCGGGTAAGGTTACTTCCAAGGTTTATTTCGATGTCACCATCGGCGACGAAGACGCTGGGCGAATCGTAATTGGGTTGTTCGGCGATGACGTCCCCAAAACTGCAGAGAATTTTCGTTGTTTGTGCACGGGCGAAAAAGGTGACGGAAAATCAGGTAAGCCGCTGCACTTCAAAGGAAGCGTTTTTCACCGAGTTATCCCCCAATTTATGCTCCAAGGAGGAGATTTCACCAAAGGCAATGGCACCGGTGGCGAAAGCATCTATGGCGAAAAATTCAAAGATGAGAATTTCAAGTTCATCCATGATGGCCCTGGCTTGTTGAGTATGGCAAATGCAGGCCCGGACACCAACGGTTCGCAGTTCTTTATTACGACAGTACCAACTCCTCACCTTAACGGTAAGCACGTCGTGTTTGGCCGGGTTATCGAAGGCATGGATGTCGTCAACAAAGTGGAAGCACAAGGAAGCTCGAGTGGCCGTACACGCTCTGCAATCAAGATCAAAGATTGCGGCGAATTGAAGTAATCGACGCAAATTAAACGAACGGCTGGGGCTGGGTCTGCAAAGGCCCAGCCTTTTTTCGACCTTGAAAGTTCCTAGTTTAGGCGTAAGTGTTGACGCAGACGTAGGTCTAAAGAACTACTCTAATTTTCTCGCTAAACTCGCGACCAAGATTAGCTTGTTTCTCGCCTAGTACTTCAACACAGTTTAACTTTAGGATTAGCTGCTGTGGCTTTGTGTTGTGTGCCACTGGCTTCCCAATTGCATCCGAGAGTTCGGATGCAATTGGGAAGGCCAGTGAATCGGAGTACGTGAGCTTACGTCACATGATTCGTCCCAACAGCAACATACACGGCCAGAAGATTGTCGAAGTTATATTGTTACGTAGCCTCTATACTCGCCAATGCGTCGAATCAATGTTAGGAGTCGGCCGGTATCGGTACGCGCGTTGGCTGATGAAGATATTCACTTCGGCCTACATTGTCCAAACCGTTAAGCCATTGGTACGAAATACGCAGTTCGAACTCAAACACTTCGGTACACTGGCCTTGCACTGCCCACTCGCTGAGCGCGACTGGGCAATGCAAGCCAGTGGCACACAAAACAAAGACACTCTACCCTAAAGTTAAATTGTGTTGAAACGCTAGTACTTTGTAGGTTTAGCGAGAATATGGCTCCGACTTTTTCCTCGCCTATCCGGTTTCTTACGAAACCAGCTACCCAACTGCGTGCATGGGAGGTGGTGCGGTGTGACTGAGATCATGAACGAGAACGATAGCGAAGTGCTTACTGAACAAATTGTGGTACAGCCTGCAAATGAGACGCCCCCACTTGGCGCAGCCGAGCTCGAAGCGAACGTCGAGCCCGCAAGTACCATTCTGCAATCGCTGGATCCAGCGTTCGTAACGATCGAACGAGTCGCAGGTTGGATCTTTACCAGTTGTGTCCTGGTCGTCGGCATTATCGCGGTTCTCGTGATTGCGTTCAGCTTTGGCCTGTTTAGCGTCGTGTCCGGTGCTTGCTTGTTGAGTTACCTGTTGCTTGGAGGGTTGCTTGTCTGGGCCACGCATGTACTGCCCAAGAAAGCCTACGATCATGCCGGTTGGTGCTTAACGCCCAGCGGACTTGAGATTCGACGCGGAATCTGGTGGCGCTCGCAGATCAGCGTCCCACTTGCTCGAGTCCAGCACACCGACGTCCACCAAGGTCCACTCATGCGAAGATATGATCTGGCAAAATTGATAGTGCACACAGCCGGAACTGAGAATTCCACCGTCGAGCTCAATGGCCTGAACTTTGCAACTGCACAACGTTTGCGCGACGCCCTGGTTGAGAACCGAGGGTCTCTCGATGGAGTCTGAACATGCCAGCGTGCCATGGCAGAGAGTCCAGCCGATCTCGTTGCTGTTTGTAGTGGTCGCAAAGTTGCGGCAGTGGATTATCCCAGTCGGTGTTGGCCTATTCAGCGCCCGAGAAGGAAATCTCCTCGTTATTAGCATGGGAATACTGGCCTTCGGCATATTGCTCGCTTTTGCAATAACAAGGTATTTAACGCTTCGTTTTCGATTAGCGGGTGGCGAATTGCAAGTCCGCAGCGGCATCTTTTTCAAGAGTAGTCGCACGGTTCCAGTCAACCGAATTCAAAATATCGATCTGGTGCAAAACGTGATGCACCGCATCTTCGGAGTTGCAGAAGTACGGGTCGAAACTGCATCAGGAAAGGAACCCGAAGCAGTATTGCAAGTGCTATCCCTAGCCGACGTCGAAAGCCTGCGCACAAGCGTCTTCGCTCAGGCAAACGCAATGACGAATACACTGGAAAATAAACAAGCGATTGGTTCTTCAGAATCTTCAGCAGACACGGCAGACACGAATGAAAATGGCTCTCAGGCCGCTGCCATCTTTCAGTCGTTGCCTCCTGACCGCGAGCAGAAACTGCTGCTAGCGATCTCACTCAAGCAGCTAGCCTTAGCTGGGCTGACGAGCAATCGTGGATTCTTACTCGTGCCCATCGTAGCCGGAACGCTTTACGAAACTCGCGGTCTGACTCGCAGTTACCGCGATCAATTCCGTTTTTCTAGCCAAGATTTTTACACCGATCGCTTAACGTCTGGCCTGCCGATTTGGATGATCGTAATCGGTTTGATAGTCGCCCTCATCGCTTCGATTGCTTTGCTCAAGCTGTTCTCGTTCGCTTGGTTTGTGACTCGTTTTCATGGTTATCAACTCTGGGCCGTCGGCGACGATTTGCGGATCGGTTGCGGACTGCTGACTAAAGTTTCCGCGACAATCCCTCGATCGCGGATTCAATTCATCAGCATTCATCGCACTTGGTTGGGACGGCGACTGGGACTCGCTGCGATTCGTATCGAGACCGCCGGCGGTGGCGGCTCCGAACATGAGAACGCAAGTCATTCCGTGGGTCGCCGCTGGTTTGTGCCCGTCATCTCAGAAAACCAAGTGGTTGGTTTAATGGAACACTTACGGCCTGGAACGCAGTGGCGAGAATCAGAATTCGATTGGCAACCGTTATCACCTCGGGCTGGAACGCGGCTTCAACGTTTTGGTATTCTCGCTACCGTCGTAATGACTTTTGTTGCCGGTTTTGTTTGGCAACCTTGGGGTGCTTGCGTAGGCATCGTCCTGCTACCGCTTTTCCTCTGGTTAGCTCGTCGACATGCTCGAGCGATGCGTTATGCACGCTGCGGACCGTTGGTCGTCTTTCGCAGCGGACTCTTGACGCGTAAATGCAGCTGCGCGTTCGTTGACAAGATTCAGACCTTGCGACTCAGCGAATCGCCTTTTGATCGTCGCTGGAGAATGGCTACCTTATCTGTCGATACCGCTGCCGCTGGGCCCGCCGAACATCGAATCTTGGTGAAGTATCTCGATGTAAACGTGGCTCAGCGTGAGTTCGCAAATTTGAAAGCGGCCATCGCTTAGCGATTCAACTTTCTAATCCAAATCAACCACAATTGAGTTACCGATCAGATCATGGATGCAGCGATAGTCTTCACGGAAAATAAAACATGCGTCGATAATTGCATAAAACGGAACTTGACTAAGAAGACCAACTCCGATCACGCTTCTGAGTAGAAAGCATTGAAGGAACGGCGAAGGTTGATGCGTGTTGAAATCAATAACTTGCATCTTAAGAAAATACTTGCCAATCGATTGGCTCGAAACTGCGATCAAATAGATTTGAATCCCCGCAGTGACAAGCATACCTAACACCATCAATCCTAGTCCCCCAATCAGGAAGGGAACGCCGGCATCCGGGCCCCCAGTGGAGCTTGATGCAATCACGCCTCCAATCATTATTGCCATACCTGGTAAAAGATTAAGCAGCATTGAAACATTGTCGATGAGTGCCCCAAGGAACCGCTTCGATCGACTTGCCAACCGCAGTTGCTGCGGTGAAGACTGTAAACCGAATGGTGAAGGGGTTTGGTATGGATTGGGGTAGTCGAAATTGCTCATGATGCTCCAAAAAACCGATGTACTTCTATGATAATGCAAAAACGGCCAGCTCGTTTGAGCTGACCGTTCGGGTTTATTGAGAATTCGCTGACAGTTTATTTGTCAGAACCGCTGGCAATCGCTTCAGGTTCTTCAACTGGGGAACGCTTTTCGCCGCGGAAGACCAATTGCGTAAGCTTATCGCCTTCGCCTTTGATTGCATCGACGACGATCGTGTTCATGCCTTCAAACGCACCGCGAAGAATCTCTTCGGCAAGCGGATCTTCAACACGTTGCTCGATGGCGCGACGTAGTGGTCGAGCACCGTAGTCCATGTTGCTGGCACCCTGCTTGATAATGAACTCTTTGGCCGAATCGGTTAAGGTCAATTCGTAACCGCGATCCATCAAACGTTCGCGAACCTTTGCCAATTCGAAATCGATGACGCGCTTCAGGTCTTCCTTCTCGAGGTGACGGAAGATGATCGTGTCGTCGAGACGATTGAGGAACTCAGGACGGAACACGCGTTCGATTTGGTCCATCACACGTGCTTTCATGCTCTCGTACGAACCGTCTGCATCAGCTTTTTGGAAACCGAAGGCCGATTCGTTCTTGATCGCTTCAGCACCGGCGTTGGTGGTGAGAATCAAGATCGTGTTGCGGAAGTCGACGTTACGACCGAACGAGTCGGTCAAACGGCCTTCTTCCATCACTTGCAATAGCATGTTGAACACGTCTGGGTGAGCCTTCTCGATTTCGTCGAGCAGAACCACGGCGTACGGACGACGACGAATCTTCTCGGTCAATTGACCGCCTTCTTCGTAGCCAACGTATCCCGGAGGCGCACCGATCAAGCGGCTGATGTTGTGCTTCTCCATGTACTCGCTCATATCGATATGAACGAGCGCGTCGGAGTCACCGAACATGAACTCAGCAAGAGCTTTGGCGAGCAAAGTCTTACCAACTCCGGTCGGACCAGCGAACACAAAACAACCTGTCGGACGACGAGGATCCTTCAAACCGCTACGACTACGACGAACCGCTTTCGCAACAGCAGCCACGGCTTGATCTTGGCTGACGACTCGCTTGTGCAATTCGTCTTCCATCTTCATCAGCCGAGCACTGTCTTCGGTGCTTAGTCGAGTCAACGGGATGCCAGTCATCTTCGAAACGACTTCCGAAATCACTTCTTCATCGACAACGCCATCAGTCTCACGGCTGCGATCGCGCCATTGACGGGTGATGGTGTCTTTCTTCTTGCGAAGCTTGTCGGCTTGGTCGCGCAGTGCGGCAGCTTTTTCGAAGTCTTGGTTGGCAACCGCGTCTTCTTTGTCCTTATTTAGTTTCTCGATGTCGTCGTCCAACTCCTTCAAATCGGGTGGCTTCGACATGGTACGTAGACGCACACGAGCACCAGCCTCGTCGATCACGTCGATTGCCTTATCAGGCAAGCAACGAGCTGTGATGTAGCGTTCGCTCATTTCAACGGCCGCTACGACAGCTTCGTCGGTAAATTTCACGCGATGATGCTCTTCGTATCGTTCGCGAAGTCCCTTGAGGATCTCGATCGTTTCGTCTCGGCTAGTCGGTTCGACAACGATTTCTTGGAATCGTCGAGCGAGCGCGTTATCTTTTTCGATGTACTTGCGATACTCATCAAAAGTCGTCGCACCGATACATTGAATTTCACCGCGAGCCAAAGCAGGCTTGAGCACGTTTGCGGCATCGATAGCGCCTTCTGCACCACCAGCACCTACCAACGTGTGCAATTCGTCGATGAAGAGAATCGTGTTCTTTGCGCGACGCACTTCATTCATAACCGCTTTGATACGCTCTTCGAACTGACCGCGATACTTGGTACCAGCGACCATCATGGCCAAGTCGAGTACCACGATTCGCTTGTCCGCGAGAATCTCAGGCACATCGCCAGAAACAACGCGCTGGGCGAAGCCTTCGACGATGGCAGTCTTTCCAACGCCCGCTTCACCAAGAAGCACGGGGTTGTTTTTTGTACGACGGCAAAGGACTTGGATGGCGCGTTCGATTTCACGAGCGCGACCGATCACTGGGTCAAGCTTGCCTTGTTTGGCCAACTCGGTTAGGTCACGACCGAAGCTGTCCAGGGCAGGAGTCTTGCTCTTGGTGCCTTTAGGTGAACCGGAAGTCTCACTGGCTGTGCCTGCGCCTTCACGACCGCCACGTTCGCCACCGCTCTCGCCGCTCTCCATACCATGGCCGAGCAGATTGAGCACTTCTTCGCGTACGTCTTCCAGCTTAAGGCCGAGGTTCATCAGCACTTGAGCGGCAACACCTTCTTGTTCACGCAGCAGACCGAGCAGAATGTGTTCGGTGCCGACGTAATTGTGGTTGAGGTTTCGTGCCTCTTCCATGGAATACTCGATGACCTTCTTGGCGCGCGGCGTTTGTGGCAGCTTGCCGATCGTGACCATCTCCGGCCCGCTCTGGACCAGTTTCTCGACTTCGAGGCGAATCTTGCGAAGATCCACATCGAGGTTCTTGAGCACGTTTGCCGCTACCCCGCTACCTTCCTTCACCAAGCCCAACAAAATGTGCTCAGTGCCGATGTACTCGTGATTGAAGCGCTGCGCCTCTTGATTCGCCAGTTGCATCACCTTGCGAGCGCGATCTGTGAATCTTTCGTACATATCCAACCCCCTTTGTTGAGACGCTCAGCTCTCGACGATAACTTTTTTCAGTTCAATCCGCACGGACCGCTTTGGCGTACAGGTCGTAAGCCAACTTGCTTACTGTATTTGTACGCCAAATCAGTTTGTGCGGGGAATGGGAAAAACTATCTATCTAGGAAAACGCCGGAGACAAGTTCGAAGTGAGTGAAGTAAAAGGTGTGACCGACAGAGCAGAACTATAAAGCAAAGTCTATGCCACGCACGTGTGTGTCAGTTTGGCAAGTTTAAGGTAAGCGTCCACGCCAGCAACTACCCCTGCAAAGTCGAATTGCTGTTTTCGCTGCAAATCTAGGTCAAATCCGACACATACGCTGAAAAATCCGTGCCATTTGTGATTGTGCAAGCCTGACAGTAATTTCTCCACCTAGCGTAACGACTGTATCGATTGCGGCAGGCTGCCCATCGCAACCTTTTGACCTGGCTGCAGTGATTAATTCAATTCTATTGAATTGTGCAAGTGATTTTTGCAGGCCAGCCAAAATGGCCGACCGTCCCGCATGTTGCCCAGTCGCCAATATTAGCCAATATGATTCAGTGGAAAGTCGCGGGCGTTCAAGCTGCGGATTTGACACTTGGTGCTTCGGTGGCAACGTCTTCTGAGTCTTGATCGACTTCAGTGTTTGCTTCAGCCTGTTCAGCCAACTCCTCTGCTATACGACTTTCAATAATCCCGCGTTCGCGCTTGATCTCGTATCGCCAACGAACCGCTGAATCGAGCGTCTCCAAATTAGCCAATCGCCGAAGAGCGGGCCGGAATCGACGCGTGTGTCTTAGGACTCCAATCAGTAGCAATTGGCTCTCAGCGTCACGCGGAAAGTCATGCAAAATCTGTAGCAGCTTTGCCTCAGCTTCAAACCAATTGCCTGCCAAATAGTCCGTCTGAGCTACCAAAAAATTGTCTTTTGCCTCCAGCGGCTTGCTAACTTGCATCAGTCGCACGAATTGCCACTGGCTGCGAAGCATCGCCCCGAACCAAACAACCATTGCAAGCAACCACAAACTGCGAAGTGCAATTACCGAAATCCACTGCGGCCAAACAAACGTCGCGAGAAGCAACAACGCAAAAATCCAAGTCGAAAAAATGGCGATCGCCAGCGATGTCGTGTTTCCACGATACCACGCCGCTGCCAATCCTGGCCAAAAGCATGCCATTCGACTTGATGCAAACATCCTGTCGCCAATCCGTTGAACGACTTAAGAAGATGAAACGCGCTGTAAAATCACAGTGTTTCTTCCTGTAGCTATCTTTTACTTGAACCACGCTCGTCATCGCAATCGCAGTTCCACTGCTGCACTGGTAGCTGGGTTTGTAAAAACCCGGACCGCACTGGTAGCTGGGTTTGTAAAAACCCGGACGAATGTGATAGTCCACTTCTGCTTCAGCCGGTTTCTCACGAAACCAGCTACCCAAACAACCCAAATCACCCATAATTCCAAATTGCGCACATCCACAGCGGTCCTACGCAGTCCGATTGGCAACGTGTATGCTATGACAAAGGTTCAAAACGAAGGATTAAGCGAGGTAGAATTATGAGCGACTCAAAAGTGCGCGGTTTCGTGCATGTGATTGAAGAAACAAAAACCTTTGGACAAAAAGGCTTTCGCAAGCGACTAATCGTTCTCGAGCAGGACAACGGCCGCTTCGCTAACTATATTCCGGTCGAATTCGTTCAGGACGCATGCGATCAAGCCAATAGTCTTAAGATCGGCGACGAAATAGAAGTCAACTACCGCTTGAGTGGTCGTAAGTGGCAAAAGGATCCCAGTGCTGAAGTGAAGTACTTCTTAAGCTGCGAAGCGACGTCGTTTCGTTCCCTTAGCGGAAACGTTGCCGTCACTTCAAGTGACCCCAACGACTCGTTCTCCGAAGCTGCTTACGAAGACGACGACGATACACCGTTCTAATGCGTTTCAAAGGCCGAAAATGCACACGATTCGAGAAGAATTTCGAGGGCTCGTTGTGTTCATTTCGGTTTTGTGGATCGTTTGGCTCGTCGATTTAATCCTGCCGATCAGACTGACCGATTGGGGCGTTCATCCGCGTTCCATTGGTGGCCTGATCGGAATCCCGCTAATGCCGTTTTTGCACGGCAGTTTTGGTCACTTGCTCAGCAACACGATTCCACTGGCAATTCTCCTGGCCTTGCTCGCCGGTTCGCGCTCAAGCAGTTGGCAGGTCGTCATTGAACTCGTGTTACTTGGCGGCGGGCTGCTGTGGTGCTTCGGTCGATCGAGTTCCGTTCACGTCGGTGCCAGCGGACTTATCTATGGCCTGATCGCGTTCCTGGTAGTGGCCGGTTTGCTCGAAAAACGCTTCGTTCCGCTGGGCATCGCGATCCTAGTTGGATTCCTTTACGGCACGACGCTCATATTTGGAGTGATTCCAAGCTTCGAGCGGCATATCTCTTGGGATGGTCATCTGTTCGGAGCCATCGCTGGTGCCGTCGTCGCCTACGCTAACACTCGACAGTCAACTTATCCAGAGCCAATCGAGACCGTTGACTTAGTAGCAGTAGACAAACGTTCCGGAAACTAGCCAAAGTAGATGACCGGTTTTTCGGAGCGCGGGCGTCCTCGCCCAATGTCACTCACTTTCTCGACTTTGCAAAATCGCAACACCTCAGTACGGCTGAAAGACTTTAACCTCGGCAAGCGAATACTATCCTTATATTGAGTACATCAATTCGAAAGTGAGTGACATTGGGCGTCCTCGCCCGCACGGGACTAGTGCTTTGTCCAGATTTAATTTTGGGATGTGCTATGGTCTGGTTTTAATGTGCCACTGGCTTTCTCAGGTAGCATCCGGGAATCCGGATGCTACCTGAGAAAGGGCCAGTGAAACGAAGTAGGTGATCTCCCGTCAAATGACTCCTCCCAGCTCTAATCCACTCGGCGAGAAAGCGGTCGAAGTTTTACTCTTAACGCGCCCCACACTACATTCCAAAGCACATTCCGTTTTTGGGAGCGAATTTGCGCTATTATGGATTGCGGTTGACGAAGTTTGCTACTTCGGCCCACGTGATCCTATGTGCCTCGGCATTGGCTCGACTTAAAGGGCTCGAACTCATGTACTCCGGTACACTGGCCTTGCATTGCCCAAAAGCGAAAAGATATTGGGCAAAGCAAGCCAGTGGCACACAAAACAAACGTGCCAGCCGTGCCACCCAAAAATTAAAGTTGTACAAAGCAATAGGTGACTTCCAAGTGAGTTTGACGATCTCGCTTTGTAGACGGTAAACGGACATTCTCCGATTACCGAGGTCCGTTGATCCAACCTGCCGCTTCGAGAGCGAAGTAAGTTAGGATCATGTCTGCGCCAGCTCGCCGGAACGCCAGCAAACTTTCGAGAACACATTTCTCTCGGTCGAGCCAACCGTTTTGGGCGGCAGCCGCCAACATCGCATACTCACCGCTTACTTGATAGACAGCTGTCGGAACCGCAAATGTTTCTTTCACCCGGCGAACGATATCGAGGTAAGGCATCCCTGGCTTGATCATCACAATGTCAGCACCTTCTTCAAGGTCCAACGCCACTTCGTGCAACGCTTCGTCAGTCGCCGACGGATGCATCTGATAAGTCTTTTTGTCACCACTACCGAGATTGCCTTTCGATCCAACTGCGTCTCGAAACGGACCATAAAAAGCCGAAGCGTATTTAGCTGCGTACGACATAATCATCACGTTCTGAAATCCAGCTTCGTCCAGTGCATTGCGAATCGCGCCGACTCTTCCGTCCATCATGTCCGAAGGAGCGATCACCGACGCGCCGGCAGCAGCTTGCACGACCGCTTGTTTGCACAATACATCCAGCGTCGGATCGTTGACGATCTTCCCTTCGCGCAGCAAACCGTCCTGACCGTGAGTTGTATAAGGGTCCAGTGCAACGTCGCATACGATTCCAATTGCATCGCCGAAGCGAGCTCGAACGGCCGCAGTTGCTGTACAGATCAAGTTCTTTGAATTGAGAGCTTCGCGTCCATCGTCCGATTTCAGCTCCGCTGGTGTAACTGGAAACAGAGCGATGGCGGGGATACCTGCTGCAATAGCCGCTTCCACTTGGCCTAGCATTACATCGACGCTGAATCGCCTCACTCCGGGCAAGCTCGCGACATCATCTTGCGTCCCTTGGCCAGGCAAAATGAAGAGCGGCCAAATCAAATCGTTGACTGTCAATCGATGCTCGCAAACCAACTCACGCGACCAAGGAAACTGACGCAAGCGTCGCATTCGGGTTTGAGGGAACCGACCACGCGCAGGATTGAAGGACATAATCTGGCTCAAAATCTATGGGAAAACGGATTGGTTTGAGGTTAGTCAGAGTTTAAGGTGCACGCTCTGATCTGATAACAAAAGTACGTTGCATAACTGACGCCTTAACATTGTTTCTGCGAAGTTCGTCGGAGAAGGTGGATGTGAGCCGACGGCGCTAGCCGCGGGTCTCGAAGTCGGGCGGTTCAATTTGCATGCGGTCTATCCAATGCTGATGTCTACCATCTAAATGTGCCTTTATTTTGAACTCGTCGTTATGATTAACTACCGCTTCCAAACCCGCGGCTAGCGCCGACGGCTCACTGCATGGGCTGCGCTAACCAGAACAATTGAGATAATTGTTCGACCATCATTACGAAACATAATTCGGGGTTGGTGGACGATAGTGAGTCAAATCGATACTCTTCATCCAGTCAATCGTTTTGATAAGTCCTTCGCGAAGCGTGATTTGCGGTTGCCAATCAAAATGTTTCCTGGCCAAAGTGATGTCGGGCTTGCGTCGGGTCGGATCATCGGCGGGCAATGGTCGATCGACGAGCTTTACCTTTGCGCCAGTCAGCTCGATGACCAACTCAGCCAACTCGCGGATCGTAAACTCGCCTGGGTTACCGATATTGACTGGACCTACAAAACTGTCAGGACCATTCATCATACGAACGATGCACTCGACCAAGTCATCGCGGTAGCAGAACGAACGGGTCTGATTACCATTGCCGAAGATCGTGATATCCTGGCCCGTGAGCGCTTGACGAATAAAGTTCGAAACGACACGACCATCATAGGGGTGCATGCGGGGTCCATACGTATTGAAAATCCGCACGATGCGAATGGCGACCTTGTTCATGCGGTGATAGTCCATGAACAGCGTTTCGGCGACTCGTTTGCCTTCGTCGTAACAGGCTCGAGTACCAATCGGATTCACATTGCCGCGATAGGATTCGGGTTGCGGATGGACTTCCGGGTCACCGTAAACTTCGGAGGTGCTAGCCAGTAGAATTCGAGCGCCGCAGCGTTTGGCGACCCCCAGCATATTGATCGACCCCAGCACGCTAGTCTTGATCGTCTTGATAGGATTGAATTGGTAGTGTCCCGGAGCGGCCGGGCAAGCCATATGATAAATCTGGTCGACTTCCAGGTAAATTGGCAACGTTACGTCGTGGCGGATCAGTTCAAAGTTCGGTTTGCCGAGCAGATGAACAACGTTCGTTTTTTGGCTCGTAAAAAAATTGTCCAGGCAAATGACATCATGGCCTTCGGCGACCAGTCTTTCACAAAGGTGCGACCCTAGAAAGCCTGCGCCGCCGGTAACCAGGATGCGATTAATATGTCCCACTGCCCATTCCTTTCAAAAAATGATCCAAGCACGAAAGCCGTTTCCCGCCAGCAATTCCGCAAGCCTGCAAAGATAACCGTTTTCCCCATCCCTGAGAACGCCAGTGGCGTAAGCTTCCAGCTTGCGTTTGCATTAAGTGGCCAATGCTTCCAGCTTACGATTGAAACAGAACTCCTCCACGTTAGGTTCACTAGTTTCAGAGTAAAGTCATTGCAAAACGATGTATTTATCCGTGGGAAGACGTACTTCTCTTTCCCAAGGATGACATGGTGGTCCCACGGATTTAAGACGGAAAGGCAATCAGCTAAGCGTCAATTTAATTTCTCGTGTTTTTGCTAATAAACAGTCGCCGCTGACTATGGGTCAAACGAGCGCGTTTTCGTTTGACCCGGAGTCAGCGGAGAGTGTTGAGTTAGTAGCAATTTACAGTGCAATTTATGTAGTCATCGACGAACACGGGAGAAAGAGGCTCTGCCGAGCTAGTCTATAGTGCTGCAAATAGTGGTCGATGTACTACGAACGTGACCGTTCCGATTCGAGGTTTTCCTGCCAGCACTAATACCGGAAATTTATTTCTCGCACATTCTTTTAACGGAGGTGAAAGAGTAGTCAAATTCAGCTGTGTTATGTTAGGAAACAATGGACGCATCGCTTTGGTTATGCGACTTTCCTAGTTTTATGGACCATGAGAATGCCTGATACTCGTATAAGCCTGATCCTTCGCTTGCCGCGTTCGGCGGATGCGGCGGCATGGCGCGAGTTTGTGGAGCTGTATGAGCCATTGGTGCTTCGATTCGCACGAAAGCGGGGATTGCAAGAAGCCGATGCGCAAGACCTCGTTCAACGCGTTTTCACCTCGGTAGCGGGCGCCGTCGATCGGTGGCAACCGGATTCCAAACGCGGCAGGTTTCGAGCCTGGCTGTTTCGAATCGCTCGCAATCATTTGATCAATCAAGCAACTTTGCGAAAGCTTGAACGCCCAGTAGGTGGATCGACTCAAGTTCGTCGGCTGCATTCGGAGATTGATGATCGAGTGGTTGACGCGGACGACATCGAACTGGAATATCGTCGTGTGGTTTTCGAATCCGCTGCCGCACGGGTCAAGCGACTTGTCCAACCAGCGACATGGGCAGCGTTCTGGGAAACGATGGTCGTCGGTCGTTCTTGTGAGTCGGTGGCCGAGGAACTGAAAATGTCAGTCGGAGCGATTTACGTTGCGAGGTCGCGTGTTGTGGCTCGACTGCGAGCGGTGGCTGAAGAGTTGGAGGCGAACGATGCATAGCACTGAACGTCAGCTGCGTAGTTTGCTGGCTGAGGATACCGATAGCAGCGTTGATCCAACCGTCGCCGAACATGTTGAAAAATGTCCGCAATGCCAGTCGCAGCTTTCAAGATTGTCGGGTGTTGGTGCTTGGACGAACGAGTTGGTCGCACACCTGCAATCGATCGCAGAGCCCGAAAGCGAGTTGCAAGATCTTCCGCCCCAAACAACCGTGGATTTGCAATTAAGTGCATCGGAGAGCGAAGAGATTGAGCTGGACCCGATCTCGCTCGACTTCCTCGAGCCCGCGGCACACCCTGAATTGCTGGGGCGCATAGGGCGTTTCGACATCGAACGCATCATTGGCTCTGGCGGTATGGGAGTTGTCTTCAAGGCGCATGACGGCGAACTGCACCGATCGGTGGCGGTAAAGGTACTGGCGCCTCATCTCGCGCACAGTGCAGCGGCTCGTAAGCGCTTCGCTCGTGAAGCTCAGGCTGCCGCGGCGGTTATTCATCCGAACGTGATCCCGATTCATAACGTCGAGAGCGATGGCAAGCTTCCTTACTTAGTCATGCAGTATGTGGCCGGCGAATCGCTTCAAACGCGCGTCGATCGATTGGGACCATTGCCCATCACGGATGTACTACGCATCGCGCAGCAGACCGCGGCCGGGTTGATGGCCGCGCACGCGCAGGGCTTGATCCATCGCGATGTAAAGCCTGCGAACATTTTGCTTGAGGAATCAATTGATCGGGTGGTGCTCTCTGATTTTGGTCTGGCGAGAACTGTTGACGATGCGAGCCTTACACGTACTGGTATTGTTACAGGTACCCCGCATTACATGTCGCCCGAACAAGCCAGCGGTGAATCGATCGATTGTCGCAGCGATCAGTTCAGTCTCGGTTGCGTCATCCATTTTATGTTGACCGGTCGCCCGCCATTTCGCGCGAGCACGGCCATGGGTGTACTCAATCGCATTTGTCATCATAAGCATCGACCGGTACAAAAAATCAACGGTTCAGTTCCACGTGAGCTTTCGCGTTTGGTAGATCGATTGCTAGCCAAGCCCGCGGGTGCGAGGTTTGCTTCCGTCAAATCGTGTGAGGCCGAGTTATCCAGCATGTTGTCGGCGGTGCAAAGTGGTCGCCTGAGATTAAGCAATGCACGTAGACTAAGATACCTGCCGCTTCGAGTTTGGAGTGGGCTTGCACTAGTCGTTGTTGTTTCGATCGCAATGGGGATTGCGCTTAAGCAACCTCATAACAAAAATGACCAAGACAATGCGACCAATATCGCAGTCAAACAGTCTGAAACTTCGCCGGTATTTGAGAAACAGCATACAGCCGTCAAGGGTCAGACTTTTGCACCGTCGACCATGACTGATCCCGCCATTTCGCTTATGGAAAATATCGCTCAGCAATCGTCAACGGACCCCTGGAGGCAATCGCTTCGGGAGTTGTCAAACAGCGTGGATCGCTATGAGGACGAGCAGATGAGTGATCTTCAATGGCTTTGGTTGCAACGCCAATCGATCGAAGCCGACGAGTCGCTGCGAGTGTTGGATGAACAATTGAATGAGCTGAAGCGTTCGCTAGATAGATTGCCGAGCGGAAAGTAGCTTGGGACCAAAGGTAGCTTGGGACCATTTGTCCCGAGCGTATTGAGTGAGCCGACGGCGCTAGCCGCGGGTCTCGGAGTTTGGCGGATCGACTCAGGCAACGCGTTCCAACACCATAACTTTTGCATCGTATCGAACAGCTTACCATCCAAAACAAACAAACCATTGGACAGTCGTCGCGTTATGTAGCGACAGTTCCTCCGAGCCCCGCGGCTAGCGCCGTCGGCTCACTGAACACGCCGCTAGCTCCGTCGGCTAAGTGGACCAGTGACTAGGAGCGTGTTTCTTGATTGGTACAGAATTTTTAAGTTTAGAAGAAGTAGAAAATTCGGACGGGACTAGAGTCCCATCCTACGAGTCCCTTACCTTTAGGAGAATACGATGAAAAAGCAGATTACGCTTGCGGCGTTGGGTTTGTTATCGCTAGTTGGCGGTTCTTGGCTGGCGGCTCAGCAGCGGGAGCTCGATCTTCCTGCTCGTTCAAGTGCGCCCGGTGCCCTCGCTGAGGAATTTCCCTCCGCGGACGCAGTGAGCCCTGCGCGACCCGCGGAAGATCCTGCGAAGCCACGTCGCGCAAGTAGTCCTTCACCTCAACGATCGCTTTCCACGACACGACCGGTTCAAGCAGCTCGTGCAAATACGGAACGCTACCGTGAAGATGTGGCTGGATTTTACGTCGAAGAACCGACCGTTCGGGAGCTTAATGTTGCAGATCAACGGTTGTGGCTGCCAGAATCACGTCAGCGCCGACTACCGGAAGACATGGCAAGGATGAGAGAATTTCAAGATGCGATTAAAGAGCTTCGTGAAGCGGACAATGATGAAGATAAATTGGCCGCCCGCGATCGAGTCACTAATCTGGTCAGCGAGCAGTTGGAGACCGATCTTGTAAATCGTGAAAAAGAGTTGGCCGCAATTGAGCAGCGAGCCAAAGAGCTCCGCAAACAACTTGAAGAGCGCAAAACCGCCAAGCCCGAGCTGCTCAAGATGCTCGTCATGTTGATCGACAATCCACAAGTCGGTCTAGGCATTCCGCCCGAGTGGATGCAAATGCTCATGCGCGGCCAACCCGACCGTGATCGACCTGCATTCCCCAGCACGATGCCAGCTGACACATTGTTTTCCGCACCACGCACGCCGCCATCCACTCCGCCGCAGCCGCCGGCACCCAGCCGCAATTAGTGGATCCATTCTTCGCCCATTGATGCTTCCCCTTCAACTTGGACGGCGTCGGTCACTGCCATGGCATCTGATTTCTTAGCGCGGCCATTTATTTGGTCAGAACTTCCGCAGGCACGACGTTGCGACTATTGGATCATCGTCTTGAATAAACGCAGAGCGAATACCGCCGTCTTGTACGGCGGATTGTTCTGCCAAGCTTAACCAGTATCCAGGTTCAGTTGCAATTTTACGAGCTCCAAAGTGCAGGTCTGTTAACTTCTGCGTTTTGGATTTCTTCGTTTGGGAAACGGCGGCAGAAATTCGTTATTTCAACGATTCGCAGTTTGAAACTTCAGCGAGGCCGACGGGGTTCGAACCCGCAACCTCCGGATCGACAGTCCGGTGCTCTAACCAATTGAGCTACGGCCCCAGTGTTTTGGGCCAAGGGAAAGCTTTTAAAGCTTCCCGCGTCGCTGAGAGATGGGATTATACGCCGCGGCGAGGGGGCTGCAAGTGCTGGTGTTGAGTTCCACGCGAGGTTGGACAGAGGATTTGTTGAGGAGCCGCTGCGATCGGTGGCATTGGAACTCTCGGAAGACACTGCATATACGGAAATCCTGGGAAAATTAGACTTCCAACTTGTCCAAGGACTCGTTTTCGGGGCAATTATTTACGGACCAATGAAACTTGACCTAGGTTTTTAGAGCCGTATTGGGCGAAGTGGTCTCCAATCGGCTCGCCTAACCACGGAAATTTTTTTTCGAGCAGACGTATGGCCTACCAAATCAAATCTTGGATCTTCAAGAGCTTCTCCAACCTCGATTGGCTCATGCAGACCATGGATGTTACCCAGTGGGGGATGGTGGCTACCACTGTGGTTGTTCTGGGGTTTTTAGCTCTTAAGACTCGCCGGTAAGCCAACTGCAATAACGGGTGGTGAGCGTTTGCTAAACGCGAGAACAGCTTAACAGCCTTGGAAAACGCTCGGGACAAATGGTCCCAAGCTACGAATTCTTGCTCGCCCTCGGTTGAATCTCTTCGGTCAAGCGACTTTAATGGAGCGGACTCGCCTTCCTGCCGCCACTCCTCTCCAGCGGTCGCCAGTAACGCTTTGCGTTCCTACATCTATCATTCTGTCGATTAGGAATTCCAATTTATGCTCATTCGCAAGTTCGTGCCCGGTTTCTCAGCAGTTCGCGACTCAGCAATCTGCGACTCTGTCATTCGTTTGCTCACTGCCGCCCTCACTTTGGTTCTCATATCCCAGTCGACGATCGCTCAGCCAGTTGACAATCGTAAGTATGGACAAGAAGACAAGTTCCGGCAGTTGGAAGAAATCCTGCCGACTCCGAACGGCTATCGCAACGCGGCAGGTGAGCCTGGACCCGATTACTGGCAGCAGAACGCAGATTACGTCGTCGACGTAACGCTGGACGATGTTAAGCAACATCTTACGGGCAGCGAAAAGATCACTTACCACAACAATTCTCCGCACACGCTCCGTTATATATGGTTGCAGATCGACGCTAATATTTTCGCGCCCGATTCCGAAGCCAGTTTGCTTCGCCGGGCAATGATCTTACCGCGGATGTCCCTGCAAGCAATGAAGAACATCGAAGCTCGTAAAGTCTTCGACGGCTCAGCAAAAATCACTGCTGTCAAAGATGCAAAAGGTGCTGATCTAACGCACTCGATCATTAAGACGATGATGCGGATCGAATTGCCAACGCCTTTGCCACCTCGACAAAAGTTCGAATTCTCCATCGACTGGAACTATGCGATCAACGACGCTGACTTGATGAGCGGCCGGACAGGTTACGAGTTCTTTGAAAAAGATAAGAACTACATCTATGAAATCGCGCAGTGGTTCCCTCGGCTCGTCGCATTCACCGACGCAACCGGATGGCAACATAAGCAGTTCCTAGGTCAAGGCGAGTTTACACTAGAGCTTGGCGACTATCTGGTTCGGATCACTGCACCGGATGACCACATCGTCGGCGCTACAGGCGTTTTGCAGAATCCAGCTGATGTACTTACCGTAGAGCAGATCGATCGGCTCGCCCGTGCCAAGACCAGTTCCAAGCCACTGTTCGTTGTCACCCCTGAAGAAGCGTTGGCGAATGAAAAAGAGAAGACCGAGAAGTCCAAAACATGGGTCTTTCATGCGAAGAACGTTCGCGATTTCGCTTTCGCAAGCAGTCGCAAGTTCATCTGGGACGCGCAAGGCCATAACGTCGAAGGTGTCGACACCATGGCTATGTCCTACTATCCGAACGAAGCTGAACCGCTGTGGAGCAAATACTCGACGGCCGCAATCATTCATACGCTAAACGTCTACAGTCGCTACACATTTGGCTATCCCTATCCGACAGCAGTCAGCGTTAACGGTCCTATCGGAGGAATGGAATATCCTATGATCTGCTTTAACGGGCCACGTCCGAAAGCTGACGGCACTTATTCAGCCGGAACAAAGTACGGTTTGATCTCCGTGGTCATCCACGAAGTTGGACACAACTATTTTCCAATGATCGTTAACAGCGACGAACGTCAGTGGACTTGGATGGACGAAGGGATTAACACGTTCCTTCAATATCTCGCTGAACAAGAATGGGAAGAGAACTATCCCTCCGAGCGTGGTGAACCGGCGGCCATTGCACCTTACATGTTGAGCGCGGCTCAGGTGCCGATCATGACTGGCAGTGAGTCGATTCTGCAGTTTGGCGAAAACGCTTACGCGAAGCCTGCTACGGCTTTAAACATCTTGCGTGAAACAGTGCTCGGTCGTGAGCTATTCGACTATGCGTTTAAAGAATATTCACGCCGCTGGATGTTTAAGCGACCGATGCCTGCCGATTTCTTCCGCACGATGGAAGACGCATCGGGAGTGGACCTCGATTGGTTCTGGCGCGGCTGGTTTTACTCGACTGATCACTGCGACATCGCCATCGACAAAGTCACTTGGTCGATTCCCGATGACACCGACCCTGATAAAGAAGCGGCTCGCCGGCGCGAAGCCAAAGAGGCAACTTTGCCAACGATGTCCGACAGTCGCAACAAACCGCTCCCAAAGCTGGTAGATCGCATCCCTGAATTGAAGGATTTTTACAATACCTATGACAAGAATGAAATCTTGCCTGAGCAACGCGAGGCTTATCAGCGGTTTGTCGAAAAGCTGACCGATGAAGAGCGTAAGATGGTCGAAGCCAAGAAGAACTTTTATACCGTCAAGCTCAAGAATCTCGGCGGTCTGGTCATGCCGATCGTGTTGCGAGTCACTTACGAAGATGGCAGCGACCAAATCATTCGGCTTCCGGCTGAAGCCTGGCAGTTAAATGCCCTTGAAACGTCGACTGGTTTTATCTCAGAGAAGCTGATGAAAAGTATTGAGCTCGATCCGTATCGCGAGATCGCTGACGCAAATCGCGACAACAATTTCTTCCCAGAGAAGTTTGAGCCAAGTCGATTCCAGGTGTTCAAGAGTACGGAGCGCGAAGGCCGCCGCAGCCGCGATGGCGGCGAGAATCCAATGCAAGTTGCCAAACGACGTGAAGCCGAAGCAGCTAAAAAGAAAGCTGACGCTGAGGCCAAAACGAAAGCTGAAGTTGACAAAAAAGAGGCGCCTAAGACTGAGGCTGAGAAATCGGTCTTCGAGAAGCCAGCTATCGAAAAGACTGAAGCCAAGCCAGCACCAAAAGAAGCCGTAAAAGAACCTGCAAAGGAAGCCGTCAAGGAAGCCGTCAAAGAAGCACCGGCTGCCGATGACGCTGCGAAAGCCAAGCAAGAGGCCAAAAAGAAAGCCAAAGCGAAAAAACGCGAACGCGAAAAAGCTGCGAATTGATTCTAACTGCTGTTTCCGCTCGGCTTGCGTTGGGCTCGCCGAGTTAATCCCGTTGGGCAACGCTGTGAAGCATTTCAACGAGCAAATGTAGCTGGTTTCGTGAGAAACCGGCGCGCACAAGTGACCTTTCTGATGCATCCGGTTTCTCACGAAACCAGCTACCCTACTAAGAAAAATGCTGCACAGTGTTGCCCGTTGGGGTAAAGTCAAAACACGATCTGTAATCCCAGGGTAGCTCGCTGCGCTCGCTGGCCCTGGGCTGTATGGCAGAACTCCGTTGGAGTAGTTGAACGCAGAATCTTGTTTAAATCCAAGATGACAATTCTATTTAGCTTACACGCTCCGCTTTTTGGAACTTACACGCTTCAACACAAGCATCTGAATCACTCATCTGAATCACTCAGCATTAGCAGTCAGCAGTTCGAGAATTCGTGTTTCCCTCGACTGCAATAATTGCCCCTGGCTCTGGATCACGTGCAAATAGAGTGCACCAACCAGCCAAAGCTCAATGATCGAAAGCACAGCGGATACCGGTAAAAATCGGATTGAGAAGTAATTGCTCAGCACCCACTCTATGCCGAAGAACGCCGCGCCTGGGAGCACGAACACCGGGCAAGCCATCATGACAACCATCTGCACCAACATCGTTACCAAGTTCACTTGAACCGGTTTCGCCGTCCCGGGGGCCATAGCGATCGGAAATTGAATGGAAACCCAGTTGCCCGCCAGGCTAGCGAAAATGAGTGCAATCAACATCTGACAAGCACATGCGAAAAAAGAAAGTAGTCCAACCGGGGCCATGTAGGACAATCCCGCTGCAAGCGGCAACGCAATGAAGCTTACAAGTGGCAACAGGGAAATGTTCTTTCCAAACAGAACTTCGCTGCGCTGAGCGGGCAACAAGATAAAGCAACGAAAACTGCCGCGGTCCATGCCGAACATGTTTAGCAACAACATTAGGCACATAAAAGTCAAAAAAACGATTCCAGCTAGCCAAACGAAAGGCTCGAGTCCTGGAGGAATCTTTGGCACACGATCGGTAAAGATCATTAAAAGGAACATAATGCCTAGAATCATGGGGCCGACGAATAGAACTTTCGATTCGGGGGCGCGCACCAAGTTGCGAAAACTGCACAGCGCAATTGCCGTCGAATGTTCGGATATTCTAGGAAGCTTCCATTCCATAAACGTCGATTTATCTGAGCGCGAAACTTGCGGCTGTGATGTCGCTGCTGAATGGCTCGTTACCCCGTGGGTTGAATTAGGAGAAGTCTTAATAGCCTTCGTCCTTACGTTTCCGGTGTAGTATTTAATCGTCGAACTGTACGATCGCCATAGGCTAGCGGACCCAATGAGCGTCATTCCCAACAGACACAGTCCAGCGTGCCAAATCGAACCGGACATCAACGATTTGGATGAGTAGGGCAACCAACCCACTGGCAAAACTTGATTCGCAAGGATCAGGTATTCGGTGAGCGTCTCTTGACTGGCTTGTTCAGCGTCCTTCTTTTGCTGCTTAAATGTTTCTGTCGAAGCCGCGAACTGCCGATCAAATTCTTCTTTCGTAATTTCCTGCCGGCTAAGAGCATCGGTCAGCGCTTGCGTCTTCGCGTTCTGCTCTTGAGTGAATTGCAGTTCAGCTCGATTTTTGCCCGGCAAAGTCAATTGAACAACGATATTAGGAACCTGCGTTAGAGCAACAAATCCAAAGGTGAACACCATCACCACCGTTCGCTGACGCCGTTTATCAGACATCAACGAGGCGAGCCAACCGCGAAAGTGATAGGTAACTGCCGTAAGCATCAAGATAAAACTCAACACCATCGGAATCAGGATTAGCATCTTAGGGCCAAACGCAATTGTCATTGCGATGCACGTCCCAATCGCGGCTGGAAAGAAGCATAGCGTGTTGAAAGAAATCACTGACGACAAATAATTCAGCAAAAACGCATCTTTGAGCGACATTGGCAAGTGTAAGAGCTTCTCCAAGGAGATTAGCTCCATACGCTGGACGTCAACCAGCAGGGAAACTACCCAGCTACACAGCAAAACGCCGACCATTACGTCCCAAACGATCATTACCGCAAGGGGATTCACTTCAGGTAGCAAGAATATGCCAATGACAATCGCGAGAAAAAACGACGCCGCGGCTAATGTGAGGGTCGAGCAAACAAAGATCACCTTCAGGACGAAATTGAGCGTGCCCGCTTTTCGCGACTGATTCACCGACAATCGCCACCGCAACCAAAGAATCGCTTTCAGCTGTTCCCAGTTCATGATGGACTTCCCTTGATCGGTTGCGCATCATCGAGCCAACTAAGATGCTGAGACTCAGTGCCGGCGCTACCGACTTTTTCCAAGAAGCGTTGTTCGAGCGAACTACCGCTGCTGAGTTCGGAGAGCGACGTCTGTTCAGTCAACTCACCGTTGGCAATGATTCCAACATGAGTGCAAATGCGTTCGACGATTTCAAGCACATGCGAAGTCACGAAGACGGTTGACCCGCGGGCTGCGTAATTCGTCAGGAGGTCGCGAATGACTCGCGAAGTCACCGCGTCGACTCCTTCGAACGGTTCATCCAGAAACAAGAGATCTGGATTGGGCAATAGAGCCCCCGCGAAAGCCAATTTTTTCCGCATACCGTGCGAGTACTCGAGCGTCAGTTTTTTCTCTACGCCTTCGAGATTGAGGATGCTCAGCAATTCCTCGCTACGTTGGCGGATGGTCTCTTTGGGCATCAAAAACATGCGGCCGACAAACGTGAGATATTCGCGGGCGGTCAGATTCTCGAATAAGGCCAGGCCTTCAGGAACAACTCCGATACGGCGTTTGATCTCGATTGCTTCGGCCGGCTTCCATGGATCCAGATCCAACACAGAGATGCTTCCTCGTGAGGGAGCGAGGATGCCGGTTAACATTTTGATCGTTGTCGATTTGCCAGCGCCATTGGGTCCAAGAAAACCATAGACGGCTCCTGTTTCAACGGTTAAGTTTACCTCCTTGACCGCACAAAAGTCGCCAAACATTCGAGTCAGTTGTTCGGTCTTGATAGCGAAAGTCATGCATTGCTCGTTGAAAAATTCTCGGACTGTTACAACAACCATCATATCGATTGCGAGGCTTAAACACTACTGGCAACACTATGCTGCTTCCGACGCAGAAGGCCGACTGCGGGCATGGAACATCCAGAAGAAATTACATTTTTTACCACCCATCTTTTTACCAAAGTGTACTGGCGCTTTTGACTAGCATTGGCCAGCTTGCTCTAGCAACACTCACACGGCTTCGAGCTAACTTCAACATATTCAACCCTGTATGCGTCGCTCACTGGTCAGCTAAAATGGGACATCGGTCCGAGTAATGGCCCAATCTCAACGGCCTAAGTAAGCGAATGCAACAGCAAGTAACGTTTTGAGTTTGCACTCAGAGGCGTAGGTAACGGGAAATTGAGGCGATCGAGGCTCTGCCGATCTGGTCTTGGAGCAACTAGCAGCCTTCACTGTACGACTAAACGTGAACTTGTGGCCGAGAGTTTTTTATTGAGATAATGGATGTCTATAAGTACGATTAGGTCGAACTGGCTGTGAAGACTTGCTTGGCATAGCCTCGTTCGCCTCGTTCTCCCGTTCCAAACGCTTAGAATTGAGGTTAATTTCTTGAGCCTGCAACTATTTTCAAAACGATCAACGCTTCGCAATCTTGCAATCACTCTTTGCCTTTCGATAGTCCAATCACTTGCGACATATGCTGCGGATCGTCCGCCGAATATTGTTCTGATCGTTGCGGATGACATGGGGTACGGTGATGCGGGTTGTTATGGTGCAACTGATATTCGCACCCCGAACATTGATCGCATGGCTAGCGAAGGGATTCGGTTTACGAACTTTAACGTGGCCCAAGCCGTTTGCACTGCTTCGCGGGCCGCTTTACTCAGTGGTTGCTACCCGAATCGAATCGGTATGGCGGGGGCCTTCAACCACACTAGTACCGGCGGCATCCACCGCAACGAGATTCTGCTCTCTGAACTCTGCAAGACTCGCGAGTATGCGACCGCCTGCTTTGGCAAGTGGCATCTTGGAACTCTTCGCGAGTTTGATCCCAATCACAACGGTTTCGACCAATGGCTGGGCCTTCCCTACTCGAATGACAATGGTCCGTTGCATCCTACCGTGCGTGGTATTCCGTCGTTGCCATTAATTCAAAACGGTGAGACGATCGCCTTGGATCCTGACCAGTCGACCTTCACTCGCATATTCACAGAAAAAGCGATCGAGTTTATCAATTCGAATAAGTCCAAGCCGTTCTTTCTCTATGTCCCGCATGTGATGCCGCATGTCCCGATCGCTGCTTCGAAGGATTTTAAAGGCAAGTCCGCTCGAGGCCTTTACGGCGATGCCGTCGAAGAACTTGATTGGTCGGTAGGCCAAATCCTCAGCACCATCAAAGAGCTTCAACTTGATAGTCAAACGATCGTTGTCTTTCTGTCCGACAACGGACCATTTCTCAGCTACGGTAATCATGCTGGGTCTTCCGGTCCGTTTCGCGAAGGTAAGTTGACGACTTTTGAAGGAGGCGTTCGTGTTCCCTTCATCATCCGTTGGCCAGAACATATCGCTGCATCGAAAACCTGCAACGACCTTTTTACCGGACTCGATCTTCTTCCCACGCTCGCCAAACTGATCGATATTCCGTTACCGCCGCGGAAAATCGACGGCATCGATCTCTCCTCGCTTTTGCTGGGGCAACGTGGAGCCCAGGGTCGATCCGTTTTTGCCTACTACTCTGGTTCTGAACTGCACGCAGTCCGCGAAGGGAAGTGGAAGCTGCATGTACCTCACGACTTTTTGACCGTTAACGGTCCGCCCGGCTCCGATGGCAAGCCAGCCAACTTTGCGAACATGAAACCTAACTCAATAGAAGAGTCGGGCGTGCGAGGCATCGCTAGCCGTCATGGATACCGCGTCGAGTCGCTCGAATTGTCGCTGTTCGATTTGGCCAATGATCCTGGCGAGAAGCTAAACATTGCAGCTCAGCATCCGCAAGTGGTCACTCAGTTGCTCACGCTTGTTGAAGAGTTTCGTACTAAGCTTGGCGATTCTCTCACCGAGCGAACCGGCAGCGGTTTGCGGCCTTAGCAACGTAGCTGGTTTCGTGAGAAACCGGATGCACGAGTCCTGATCTTTCGCATTTTTGATATGTGTGCCACTGTCTTGCCAGTGTACCGAAGCGTATAGGTTCGAATTAATATTGTTGTTCCAAGACAGGGAACTTTGCACAATAGTCGCCGAAGTAATAAACGTCGCACATTCTGACGCCTGCGAGATAGTAATCAAACGTGGCGGTAATATGGGCTTTGGAATGTCATCCATCTCATTTGCATTCAAACTTCGCCAACTTCCACGTTAAGTGCAGTGGCGTTGGCACGCAAAACGATGAGTAAACTCACCTACTCCGTTTCACTGGCCTTGCCCCGCAGAGTCCGATACAAATCTGGACTCTGTAAGGGCAAGCCAGTGGCACACGAAACCAAATCCGCAGCATGAAAATGAATAGGAAAGGTCTGCGGTGCGCTCCGGTTTCTCACGAAACCAGATACAATTGTTGGCCAAAGTGATTCACATCGTTGCCTCAAAGTTGTTTCCCCAACTCCCAAAGATTGAATGACCACCATGAACACATCCCAATCCAGCCGTCGGCAATTTATCAAAACATCGGCAACATCTGCGGCTTCAGCAGCATCAGCGGCCGTGCTAGCACGGGCAGCGTCAGCTGCGAATGTAAACAGCAATCTGCGCATTGGATTCATCGGTCCAGGTGGCCGCGGCTTTGGTGCCCACGTCAAGCAACTGACGAAATTACAAGTCGAGGGGAAGCCGATCGAACTGGTTGCGGTATGTGATGTTTACAGCGAGCATCGCGACAAAGCGGCTTCACATATCGAAAAAGCAACCGGCAAAGCACCGGCCAAGTACGAAGACTATTTGGAGATGATCGCTAAAGAGAAATTGGATGCGGTAACCATAGCGACGCCCGATCATTGGCACGCCAAGCAGACCATCGACGCGCTCAACGCTGGCTTGCACGCTTACTGTGAAAAACCGATGACTAAAACGGCTGAGGAAGCCGTGAAGGTCATGCGAACGTGGCAGAAGGCTGGCAAAGTCATGCAGGTCGGCGTGCAGTCGACCAGCTTGCCGATCTGGAACAAAGTCAATCAGTTGCTAACCTCCGGCAAGCTTGGCAAGGTGCTCATGTACCAAACAGAGTTCTTTCGCAACTCAGCGGCTGGACAGTGGCGATACTACAAGCTCGAACCGCAAATGACGCCAAAGAACATCAACTGGAAAAAATGGTTGGGCGTTGAAGAGGGCTTGGCGGAGTACGAGGATTTTGATCGAGCCAAATACAAACAGTGGCGCCGCTTCTGGCCGTACGGTTCCGGCATGTTTACGGACTTGTTTGTTCATCGGACCACTTCGATGCTCAAAGCCACCGGTCTGCGTTTCCCCGGCCGGGTTGTCGGAGCGGGCGGAATCTATCTTGAGTACGATGGTCGCGATGTGCCGGACGTTGCCACTGTTGTCGCCGATTTTCATGAAGGCGTCCAAGGCTTAGTAACCGCAACGATGGCTTGTGAGGAAACTCCTATCCAACAATTGATTCGTGGACACTTTGGATCGCTCGTGTTTGGAAACGGCGAGCAATTCGATGGATTTGATTTTGTACCTGAGCGATCGCAAGTGACTCGCGACAACAAGACGAAGGCTGAGCGTATCACCGTGGGTGCAGTCGATGACACAACCTACAATCACTTCAATAACTGGATCGAAGCCATGGTTGCAAATGACCCGCAGCGAGTTAACAACGATCCTGTACTTGGTGCCGCTGCGTTGACAACGGTCATCCTTGGGGCTCGCAGTTACCGTGAAGGCAAAGCGTTCTTTGTCGACCGCGAGACGCTCGAAGTTAAAGACGCCGATGCTTCATGGGCCAAGCAGTGGGAACAGCGATCCCACGACTGCGGCTCGCCGAACCACATCGCTGGCTGGAAAGCGGGTGATCACGGCAGCACGCTTGAGGAACCCGACTACATGAAGCTAGCCGGTCCATGGATCGGTGGCAAACCGCCGGAAGGTAGGTGAGCGTTGACGTTTCCGAAAGGAATAGAATGACAACTTCAGATGGTTAGCGAGCGGTCAGTTCTATCGAACTTTGTTTTGTCCTTTCAGGACGTTGCTTCAATCTTGGTCGCTTTCCCAGGGCGGCGCTAAACGCTCTGCCCTGGGCTGGTATTTTTGGGCCCTTCAGGCCTGAAGTCGCAGTGTAGTCGTTCTCGCGACGTGTCCACGGTTGTAGCTTTCCAATTGCCTCCAAACGATAGATCGACAACTGCGATCGCCTTCGCAGTCACAAGCTATCGCATTGTCATCCAACCCGCCAACGCTTTTTTTCCGCCACAACGTGGCCAAACAATATAGCCCAGGGTTAGCCGCCGCGAGCCTCAAGCGAGCGACGGCGTAACCCTGGGTGCTCGATGCAAAGGCATTGGCGGTGAGCGTTTATGCAACTATTTGAGAAGTCTATCTTCGAACCGCAACATCAGTTAGGAGCACCGAACGTTCCACCCAAGCCGCCTATCGGCAGCGGCTTTTAAATCCTAGTTATTGACCGCAACTATCCGCCGTTGCGCTTTTCTTGAACTACTTGTTTGGACCTCGGGAAGCGGCATACTCTTCCGCTGTGATTGCTCCATCGTTATTCAAATCGGCGCCCTCAGGTCGAACCAACATGAGTTCCCATTCATCGACCGTTAACTTGCCATCCTTGTTCCTGTCGTACTTACCGATTTGCTTCCATGCCCATTCCACGTTTGGGTTAACTTCACGCGAAGCTTGTTTATTGGTCGCCAGGAACGTCAAAAACTCTTCACGCGAAATAATCTGGTCTTTATCGGAATCAACTACAGCGGGATCGGATACATCGCTTTTAGCCTCTTCGTAATTGAGTTTACCGTCAGCATCTTTGTCCAATTGCTTCAAGCGGTGATCTGTTTCGATTTCAGCCTGTTCCGATTCCGGCAGCAACAGAAATGCCTTAGCAAAGATCATGTAGTTGAGGAAATCCTTTCCCGTGAATTGTGTGTCTTTACTTCCTAAGGGAGACTCATCAAGTCGTTCAATATTGATTGTGATGTCACGCGTTTGTTGGAAGCGATTGTTTGCACCAAGCTGGTTAAGCAGCGCAAATGCCTTTTGGGACGTTGCGTCGACTGTGACAGGGCGTAGGCGATGGCGGAATCGGCGACAGGTGTTTCCGCAGTGGATTGGTTGCGGATGTTGCGTACGAATTCGATGAGCGTTTCGGGGTCGTTTTCTAGGGCATGCATCGTTTGTTCACAATCGCTGCATTGCGTTAAATGCGACTCGATCGAGTCGCTTTGATCGGCGTCGGTCCATCCGGAAAGGTATTCTTTGAGCGCGTCGCGCGATAGGCACTGGAGTGTTGGCATTAGTTTTCCTTGCTGACTTAATGGTACTCGCATTTAGTGGGGTATGCTTCCTAGCTTGCCGACTGCATGGAGAGTCAGCCGTTGTTTTAGCCGCAGGCTAAGGGTGAGCCGACGGCGCTAGCCGCGGGTTTCGAAGGAGTGGGCCATCAAAAAATTGCACTATCCAATGTCATGTATTCTGCGAACTACAGTGCGTTGGATCGACAAGCTTTCATGGACGATCACTCCTTCGAAACCCGCGGCTAACGCCGTCGGCTCACTTACTATTCGACTGACCCGTGGCTAGCGCAGTCAGCTGATCGAAATCGCAAGCTGGAAGCATACGCCACTTGTTTAGCCACCTGCTATACTCCTAGAACTCAAACTGCGTGACAGGACTTTTTGCAATTGCGAAAACGGTGGGGGAAATGGTTGTGAGTGAACCGAGATCGAAAAACTCAGGAGCGACTCGGGCGAGCCTTATCGCAAGAGCCCGTGGCCAACAGTCCGCCGCTTGGGAGGAACTGGTCGAGCTATACGGTCCGCTGGTGGCGCACTGGTGCTTGCGCTGCGGATTAGATTCCCACACAACCGCCGACTGTGTACAAGAAGTGTTCACCGCCGTCGCGCGCTCGCTCGGACGATTTGAAGCGGTAAAGTCTAGCGGCGCGTTTCGCAGTTGGCTGTGGACAATCGCGGCCAACAAGATCAAAGACGCTGTTCGAAATGCCAGATTGCAAACGCCCGGTGCAGGGGGCAGCACTGCTTTACAACAATTGGCGGAGTTACCCGACGAGTCGTCGATCCCAGACAAAGAACCGAGCGATGCAAGCGAACTGCAACAAGTGGTCGCGCGGGGCCTGGAACAAGTTCGGACTGAGTTTGAACCTCGCACATGGAGGATTTTCGAGCGGACCGTAGTCGATCAACTCCCGACAGATATCGTGGCGAAAGAGTTTGATATCACCCCGGCAACCGTTCGACAAATTCGCAGCCGAGTGCTTCGCCGATTGCGTTTGCAGCTTGGAGACTTGGCTGAGTAAATTTTTCAGCAAAGCACTTACCGTCTGAGTAAACTACGACGAATGCTGGTGTTCCTGGCAGGCAACTCCGTGAAGCGTTTAAACGAGAAAATGTAGCTGGTTTCGTGAGAAACCGGCGCGCACCAGTGACCTTTCTGATGCATCCGGTTTCTCACGAAACCAGCTACCTTACTAAGAAAGATGCTTCACCGCGTTGCCTGGCAGGGGAACGTTGTGACAATATCGTTTAGTCAACATTCTTTGTGTATAGCTTCTTACATTCAACGGAAAAAACATCGATATGATTTACGGCAACTGGAATCCAATGGCCTTGTTCGTGCGCATTCCGCTTCTTTTGATGGCGCTGAGTATCAGTTCGGCGATGGCCGACGAGCGTTCGGACTACGTGAGGTTGCACTACACCAAGTACGAAGCCAAGATCCCGATGCGCGACGGTGCAAAACTGTTCACCGCGATCTACGTGCCCAACGATGCAAAGCCAGAGCGCAGTTATCCAGTCATGCTGTTCCGCACGCCTTACAGTGTTGGCCCTTACGGTATCGATCAATACAAGGGAGTCTTAGGTCCGTCGTTTGAGTTCGAAAAAAGCGGCTACATCTTTGCGTTTCAAGATGTTCGCGGCCGCTACATGTCCGAAGGCGAATTCGTCAACATGCGCCCCCACATCGAAGGCAAAACAGGTAAGCAATACGACGAAAGCAGCGACACTTATGACACGATCGACTGGCTATTGGCCAACGTTAAACACCACAATGGACGAGTCGGGCAGTGGGGGATTTCCTATCCTGGTTTTTATACATCAGCCGGAGCCATCGATTCCCATCCAGCCTTAAAAGCCATATCTCCTCAAGCGCCTATCGCAGACTGGTTCTTTGACGATTTCCACCGCAATGGTGCTTTCGTACTGCCGATGGGTTTTAATTTCTTTTCGTCTTTCGGTGTGTCACGGCCAGAGCCGACGCCTCTGAACGCTGAGCGGTTCAATCATGGAACGAAGGACGGTTATCAGTTTTTCTTGGATCTCGGTCCGCTTCCTAACGTCAATGAAAAACATTTCAACGGACGGATCGCTTTTTGGAACGACATCGCTGCTCATCCGAATTACGACAAGTTCTGGCAAGATCGCAATTTGCTTCCACACTTGAAGAACATCAAGGCCAGCGTTTTGACTGTGGGCGGATGGTACGACACGGAAGATCTATACGGGCCGCTGCAAACTTATGCAGCCATCGAAAAGATGAATCCGAACACGCAAAACCGTTTGGTGATGGGTCCTTGGTACCATGGGCAATGGAATCGCGATGATGGGAGCAAGCTGGGTACGGCAACCTTTGGATTCCCTACCGCTCAATGGTTCAGGGACCAAGTGCAACTGCCATTCTTTGAGTTCCATTTGAAGGACCAAGGAACGCTGGGAGTCGCGGAAGCAACAGTCTTTGAAACCGGCGCGAATCGTTGGCGTGAGTTTGACTCCTGGCCACCGCAGCAAGTAAAATCGCGTGCGTTGCATTTTGCAACAGGTGGTCTAATGTCAGAGCAATCGGTTGCACCGAAAGAGAAAACACTTGATGCGTTTGATGAATTCGTTAGTGACCCGTCGAAGCCTGTTCCGTACACGACGGAAATCACTTCGGCTTGGGCCAAGGATTACATGACCGAAGATCAACGCTTCGCCGCTTGGCGCCCCGATGTTCTCGTCTATCGCGGCGAAGTGCTTCGCGAAGATTTGACGGTTGCGGGCACGATTACGGCTGATCTGTGGGTTAGCACGTCAGCGGGTGATGCTGACTGGGTGGTCAAAGTCATCGATGAATACCCAGGCGCTCCGCTGAATGGCTTGAAAGCGGGCGATGCTGCCTCGGACGCTTTCCCAAGTGGTCGACAACAGTTGCTGCGAGGCGGTGTGATGCGTGGTCGCTTTCGAGATAGCTTTACGGATCCAAAGCCGTTTGTTACTAACAAGCCCACACGCGTTCAAATCAAACTGGATGACATCCTACACACTTTTCCAGTCGGGCATCGGGTCATGATCCAAGTCCAAAGCACTTGGTTTCCTTTCATCGATCGCAACCCGCAGAAGTACGTTGAGAATATTTTCGAGGCCAAGGATACGGACTTTATCAAAGCCAATCACCGGTTGTTTCATAGCCCTGAATTTCCAAGCCGGATTGAGTTTTCTGTCCTCCCGCCTCTTTAGATTTGCAGCAACGCGCGTCATTGAGCAGGGCTATTGCTTGGACACTGCTTAATCGCTCGGGACAATGGACGGCAGTTGGCGACCTGGGGGAGCCGCTGGGCAGAGCGCAGACGCCGCCCTGGGAAACTTGCATCATGGCACGAACGCCCTGAAGGGGCAAAACATCAAAGGTCAGGCTTCAGCACAACCACACTTAACGGAGGTAGCGTTAGCGCCAATGAGGCAGGGCGGCCGTGGTGCGAAATCTTTTCTGCATTGCAACCCGGGAAATTGCCGACGTTGCTGCCCGCATAGAAGGATGAATCGCTATTAAAAATCTCGCGATAATATCCAGCTTGAGGGACACCGATCCGGTAGGCTTGCCGAACAACTGGGGTGAAGTTGCAGGCGACCACGACAAAGTCGCGTGGGTCTTCGGCTTTCCGCACGAAGCTGATCATGCTGTCACCGCGGTTCATGCAGTCGATCCACTCAAAACCTTCGCCTCGGAAGTCGACTTGATGCAGGGCGGGCTCACGAGCAACCAAGTGGTTCAGATCGGCAAGCATTTTCTGCATGCCACGATGCGAATCCCAGCCGAGGAGATCCCACTGGATCTCGGAATCGTAATTCCATTCATGCCACTGCGCAAATTCGCTGCCCATGAAGAGAAGCTTCTTGCCAGGATGCGTCCACATGTAAGCGTACAGCAATCGCAAGTTCGCGAACTTCTGCCATAGATCGCCCGACATTTGGCTGATCAGCGAACCCTTGCCGTGAACCACTTCGTCATGCGACAGCGGCATCACAAAATTCTCTGTGAACGCGTAGATCAGGCTAAACGTAAGCTCGTCGTGATGAAATTGGCGATGGATCGGTTCGTGTCGCATGTAGCGAAGCGTATCGTTCATCCAACCCATGTTCCACTTGATCGAGAAACCAAGCCCGCCGCACGATGTCGGGCGACTGACACCTGGCCAAGCCGTTGATTCTTCTGCAATGGTGAGCACACCGGGATACTGCGCGTGCGATTGTTCATTGAACTCGCGAAGGAAATGGATGGCGTCCAGGTTCTCGCGACCACCGTAAGCGTTGGGTACCCACTCGCCGGCCTTGCGGCTGTAATCGAGGTACAGCATGCTGGCGACCGCATCGACGCGCAGACCGTCAATATGATACTTGTCGTATAAGAACAGAGCGTTCGAGACCAAGAAATTACGAACTTCGTTACGTCCGTAATTGAAGATCATTGTGCCCCAGTCTGGATGCTCGCCCTGACGTGGATCTTCGTGTTCAAACAAGGCTGAACCGTCGAAGCGACGCAGGCCATGACTGTCTTTAGGGAAGTGAGCAGGCACCCAGTCGAGGATGACACCGATATTGTTCTGGTGACAGTAGTCGACAAAATACATGAAGTCTTCAGGGGTGCCGTAGCGACTGGTTATGCCATAGTAACCAACCGTTTGATAACCCCAAGATCCGGTGAATGGGTGCTCGCTGACCGGCATCAGTTCGACGTGCGTAAAGCCCATCTCGCGGCAGTATTCAACGAGATGATGGGCAATCTTACGATAGTTCATCCAACCATGATGACCTTCGGGATCGCGGCGCCATGAGCCGAGATGCAGTTCATAGATCGAGATCGGTTTGCGCAGTTGATCTTCTGCGGCGCGACGATCCATCCAGTCGTTGTCTTGCCAGCTGTACGAGTTCAGGTCGGTCGCGATGGAAGCGGTACGCGGCGGCATTTCGGCGTAGTAGCCATAAGGATCGGTCTTGTCGATCGTTTGCCCATCGCAGGTTTTTACTCGGAACTTGTACTTCTGTCCCATGCCGATGTTGGGGACGAACAGTTCCCAAATGCCAGCTGGAATGTGCTTGCGCATGATGTGCTGCGCGCCGTCCCAATGATTGAAATCGCCGACGACTTGAATGTGCTGTGCATTGGGTGCCCAGACGGCAAAATTTACTCCGGCTTGGCCATCGATCGTTCGCGAGTGGGCACCGAGCTTGTCGTAAATCTTCCAGTTTCGACCTTCGCCGAAGAGGAAAAGGTCGAATTCCGTCAGGAGAGGTTGTACTGCGTACGGGTCGTGCATCTCTGTAATTTCGCCATTCTTCGAGGCAACGCGGAGTCGGTAATTTGCGGCTTGTTTCGAATCCCCGGCTGGGCAAATCGCTTCATAAAATCCTGAAGGGTGAATTCGTCGCATCGGTCGAACTTCGCTGTGGTTGTGGTCGACCAACCAAGCTTGTTCGCTAGTAGGCAGGAAAGCTCGCACCGACAGAGCGCTTCGGTCGCCGCAATCGATTGCGTGCGGTCCGAGCATCTGAGCTGGGTTATCGAGAGTTCCTTCAACTAGGCTATTAATTCCTTGCAATGAAAGCTGTGTACGCACCGAGGGCTCCGTTCATGACATCGTGTCCAGTCGAGGCTTCACGAAACTAGCGTTCGCTGGGTCTCGGCCCGGAATGTGAATATAACCAGGATTTCAATTATCGTCATGGCACCAGACGCTTTCGCGGCTGGCTCTAACGTTGTTCATTAACTATTTCGCAGCCGTTCGTCGGCCCCTTTAGGGGGAAAGTTGCACCAACGTGTTACGTCTAAGTGAGGTGCATCGCCGCCGAGCCAGCGTGCCCTTCAGGTGGGCGCAATCGTTGGACGCCAAAATACTCGGGCAAAACTCCGCAAACTCTCACGCCAGCGCCGAATCCAAATGGATACAAACTGCATCCATTGGAAGCGGAAAGCTGGCAACGTGATCGAAATTTTAGGTCGATGGAAACTTTGCTTCGGCACGTCAGTAATCAATTTAAAGTCGGGCTGCAGGATTGGACTTCGACCGATGCCAAGTTGACTGTGCACCATTTCTGCAGCCGCTTGCAGGACCGCGCTGGGCTGCATATTAGTCGTTGGGCACTGTGATTGAATCTGTGATTCAATCCCCTCCAAGCCGTGAGCGGAGTCAACCCGCTGTATAACACCTGCCAGTGCACTCGCCGCTGGATCGCGCCGAACGAGTGCCGCGGCAGTTTGAATTTCACTGGACGGAATTCCTGCCGTCGACTTGTCTCCAACACTAAAGGGGGCATCGATTGGATTCGTCAAGACGGTCAATTCATCCATCTCAGTCGCTGTATCAACCATGGCTTGCACCAGTGGCGATTGAAGGAGTCGACAGGTCACTTGGTGAAAGCTCATAGCGCCGTCGATGCGTTGCCATAAGTCGGCATTGCGAATCGGCTTTTGGATACCAAAGTGTTCCCATGTGTACTCAGCTTCTCGCCACTCGTTCAGTCCATAGCGCAGCCCACGCGAAACGTATCGACTGGTTGTGACCAGTGTCACTTGGCTCGGTTGCTCGAGCGCTTCCAGTCCGCGGACTACGGCCAGCAATGCCAATCGATCCCGATGCACATCCGATTCCGAGTCAGCTGCTTCGAGCCGTTCGGGACCGTCGAGTCGTTCGAGGACGAAGTGCCAACGGCCAAAACCTTGGTCCGTAACGGCACACGCTCTCGACTTGCTCAAGCTTGCATCGGTAAACAATAAAAAGTGGGGTTGGTTGACGACCATCTCTGGAACTCCTGCGACTCCGGTGCAATCGCGTGTTCTTGTGGTAACCGTGATTCAACAAACCTTACTATGCAAGCACGTAGGTTTCGCCGGGCATTCGACAAGTATCAACGTAGCTTGGGACCATTGTCCCGAGCGATTGTTTTCAGTCATTCCTTTTCGCTCGTCACAACACGCTCGGGGCAGGAGCGGTCGTTACCGGCTACATAAGTCTCGCTGGATGCGAACCATATAACCTAAGCGATGAAGAACAACTAATGACGAATTGTGTGCGACCTTCGAGCATCAGGCGATGAAGCGTATCGAACTCTTGTTGTTTCGAACGAACACGACTGGCAAAATGGTTTGTAAAATCGAACCCCATCCATGGCCGCTGACCGCAGTTCACCACTAATTCAGCCAGTGTGGGTTGCGCTGCGATCATCCTGATTTCAACTGGCTGTTAGGTTGCTTATCGTCGCTTCCGTGGGCGCTACACAGTTTTTCTAGCCAGCAAATCTTCCCAAATCGCTAACGGCTTCTCAATGAGCAGGCTTTAACAATTACAACGACGATCATTAATTCGACGATCCGAGCAGTTTTGGTGAGTCGGATATGTATTGAAGTCTTCCCTGACGATCGATGACTGCCAACGCGATCTGAAACCTTGATCGAATTCAATATTTTTGAAGCACTTCATGCACTTCATGCACTTCATGCGCACATATGCACGTATGCACGTGCGTATTTCCGATCCCTGGCTTCCCCTCGCCCTGTACTCAGGGAGAGGGGATCGAGGGGTGAGGGCGGGTTTGTATAATTCACATCGCCCACCTCTGACTTGCTCAAATTTATCGGAAGGTATTAACCCCGTGCCCACTCAGGCGGGTTTTTCTAGTTTCTGACTTCTAACTTCTCCGCCTTCTGGCTATTGCAAAACAATAAAATAGCAAAGTCAAGTCACTTTAAAAACTTTTCACACCAGTGTGATTACAACCGAGGCGTACATATCAATCGCCCGTGCCGCTTGCAAGCGTTGCCAAGCTGCTGTTCCATTATCCCGCAGCGACTGGAGAAAACTAATGATTACAGTTTCCGAGACTGGAACCGCGAGATTTTCATCATCTAGCGACTTTGGGCCATCCTCCATCTGCTTGAAAGCAAACCGCGCATAAGCCCCAAACCACTTTTGGAACCAGGTTTTGTCTCCTTTTGCAAGCGTAGAAAGCATCACGCACCGACGGAATTGAGCGACAGACATACCCCCCTCCTGAGAGAACTGAACTCCGAAATAACCGCTTAGGTCAGACAATATAGGCGATCGTCATCGGTGGCACAACTATTTTCCAGTACCTTTAGGGGTAGCAATTATCCTCACATCAAGTTAGGATAATTCCTCAAAGCAGACATTACCCGCTTATGAACAGAGAATAATTTATAGTTCGTCAGCTACGGAGCACACGCTATCTCGATGCTTTGCACGAAATGTGGGGCCACGATTCAGCATGCAACTGCAGAGCGAAACGCCGGCCTTTGCCAGCCATGTGCCGAGGGGCGCACAGTGCGTAATCGGACTGGAAACGCGCTTCCACGACCGCAGGGGCGTTCGATTGATTGGCAATGCATCGGCATCGAAAAATACGCTGAGACGGTTGATGATGTTACGTATCGGTTCGTCGCTGACATTTGGGAACCGAATCCCGAAATTCAGGGTCGATACCGGATTGCCGGACAAGCCGAAGGGTTGATGCGTATAATCAAAGCCTCTGGCGAAGTTCTACTTGATCAACCGATGCCTGGCGATACGAATGACAGGCGGTTCAAGAGCGCCGCACGGAAAGTCAAACAGCATTGGACCAACGGCGAGTACCCGGAGAAAACGATGTTCGCTTGTGGCTGAACGTCAAAGAAAACGCTGACGAACCATCGCATGCACGGGAGCGGCGGTGGCCAGCGAATTGTGAAATCAACATCAACTCCCTCCGCCCCGTGATGCGGGTCGTTCGTCGGTCAACCGTTACCGCTGATTGTGCGCTTGCAACTCCCATGCTTGAAGACACTGACCTTCATTGCGATGACGCTTGCAAAACGCAAACGTGAAACGCTTCGGTAGTGACCACCTCGGATCTTAAAACCGAATCGAACATGCACTCGAATCTCAACGATCAACTTGCTGGCAAAACGATGCGTGTGCGAGCTTCAACAATCGACCAGCATCGCGAAAGTTGCACTGACCTTCATTGGACGCTACACTAACGAATCAATCGTCGTTCGCTTCGGTCACGTAATGCCGCAGCCCCGGAAAAAAGAAACCGACGAACAAAAAAATGCACGTGCGTTCTGGAAATGGTTTGAAGACAGGCGGGTGTGACTCCCGCCTGAGTAGCTCTTAGCCAGAGGCTCAGTATCGAGTGTTGCAGCGTTGCTATAAGGCAAGGGCCGAAGTTCAACGTT
>JANODD010000350.1:0-8218 GCA_031412515.1 Planctomycetia bacterium
AGATGGTCGGTACTACGCTCGCGTTAGTGATGGTGATCGCGCTTACGCGCTTGACCTGAAAGTCTATCGACCAGTGCTGGAATCACAGCCAGTCGGTACTAAGCAGACGATTTTCTTGGACTTCAACGGTGAAAATATTCGCCGCGAAGCTTTGGGAGCCTTTGGAACAGCTCGGCTTTCCGGACTTTCTACCTTTCTTCCAGGGTGGAACGTTCTCCCTCAGGACGAGGGCCGGATTATCGATGAAATTGTCAGTGTCTTCACCAGCAAGTTCACGGGACTTACTGGTGTGCGCTCAACTGGCAATAATGGCTGGTATTCGGGAACTGGGGTCGCCGGTGACTTTGACATTCAAATTCTTAATAGCAAAGATCACGCGGATCCATGGGGACTTCCAAACGTAAGTCGCATCGTTATCGGCGGTACCATTGCACAACTTTTGATTCCTACTGTCGGCATTGCTGAGAGTATTGACGTTGGAAATTTTGACACCTCAGAGACTGCTGTCGTTCTCTTGGACTTGATTCGTCCACTATGGGGTACGATTCCGCGTATTGCGACGATTCCATTGTCAACTGTATTGACTGACGCTGTCGGCTCAGTTGCCGCTCATGAAGCGGGACACTTCTTCGGTGCTTGGCACTCTCCGAACAACAATCCTTCTGACCAAATCATGGATAGTGGTGGGAACATTTCAGGGTTGATTGGTGTTGGTTTAGACGGGATTTATGGCACGGCAGATGACGTCGATGTCCAGTTTGGATCGGATGAATACGATCCGTTTGCCAGTGCGATTCCATTCGGCTTTCAAAACAGTGCGGCAACGATTGCAGCTGGTTTGTCGACGGGAACGGTCGGCGGACAAATTCGGGGCAACGTATTCAACGACCGAAACATTAACCGCGTCCGAGATGCGGGTGACTTGCCACTGGCAAATCTAAGGGTTTACGCGGACCAGAACAACAATGGTGTCTTTGACGCGAACGAGTACTTTGGACTGTCAAATGCTGCCGGCGATTACGTTATCAACGTTCCCGCTGGATCGTACACGATTCGCGAGGTTGTTCCCTCTGGCTACCGTTTGACGACACCGACTTCGGGTTCAATAGCAGTAACCGTTGTTGGCTCGAACACTGTTAGCAACATCAACTTCGGTCAAGAGCTATTGAGCCTCAACGCGACTGGTGTTAAGTGGAATGATGTGAACGGCAACGGTTTGCGGGATACCGCTGAAGGAATCATCTCTGGCGTTAGAATGTACTTGGACTTGGATGGTGATGGACGCATAGATATCGGCGAACCATCCGGGAAGACTAATGAATTCGGCCAGTATACTTTGACCTTCCCAGGTCCGGGAACTTTTAAGATTCGTGAAGTTGTCGACCCGGGTTATGTGCAAACATTCCCTAGTGCGGCAAGCAACTTTGAGCACACGGTTGTCATCACAGGCAACCCTGCGATCGACATTATTAGCACCGCTGGTTTGAATTTTGGTAATAAACTGACGGTCGATTTTGGTGACGCACCGGCTACATTCGGTGACGCATCAGCGGGCTTCAAACCAGGTTTGTTGTTAGGTGCAAACTGGGACGACGAGCAATCCAGCCAATACTCTGCCAACGCACTGGGCGATGACAGCGTAGGCGTACTGGATTTGAGCGATGTGGTCATTGATGACGAAGATGGTGTTGTCTTTACTCGACCACTGGTCGCTGGAAATACCTCAAACCGTATTGCGGTAGCTGCCGTCAATACAACAGGTGTATCAGCTTATTTCAATGGTTGGATCGACTTCAATCGTGACGGTGACTTCAACGATTCTGGCGAGCAGGTCTTCACTAACACTGTCGTAGCTGGTGGTCCAAGTTTACTTACGTTCGCAGCCCCTGCGAACGCTTCGCTGGGAACCACTTTCGCCCGATTCCGTTATTCCAACGAACGCGATGTTGGCCCTACCGGTCGATCGCTTAGCGGCGAAGTAGAAGATTACACTGTCAATATTGTCGCGACACTTGATCTAGCGGTTAACGATCGCTTCTCGGTATCGCGAAATTCAGTTCTGAATACACTCGATGTGCTCGGCAACGACTTTGCCTTGCCAGGCGAGCTGCTTGAAATCGCTAGTACCAGCGGCAGCTCCGCAGGTGGCGTGGTTCAGATCAGTGCCAGCAATCAGATTCTCTACACCCCGCCAGCTGGTTTCATTGGAACAGATACTTTTACATACACCATGCGGAATGCAGCTGGTGAAACCGATACAGCCTCGGTAACTGTTGACGTAAAGCTATTCTTTGCAGATCCAATAGCTGTCGACGACTCGTTTGATTTCGCGGTTAACTCAATCGACCTGCCGCTCAATGTTTTGGCGAATGATATCGAAGGCCAAGCCGGCGCGGTGACGATCATTATGGTCACTCAGCCAAATGGCGGTGGCCAAGTTTCCATTTCGTCAGGTGGAAAGTCGCTTCGTTACACGCCTGTTCGTGGATTCAACGGCTCAGAGTCGCTGTCATACACCGTTGCCGACGCTAGTGGAAAACAGTCGACTGCGAAAGTAACTCTCCACTCATTGCCATATGTCAATGCAACGACCGACGTCGTTTACAGTCTTCGTACGACCGACTTGAATGGCAATCAAATCAGTAGCATTCCACAAGGTCAAGACTTTAAACTAGAAGTTTACGTTGACGATTTCCGTAATGATCGCGGTGCTCCCTCGGGTGCCCCTGGTGTTTTCGCTGCCTACATGGACTTGCTATACAACCTTCAATTGGTCAGTACAGCGATTCCATCCAGCAGCAGCACCCTGAACTTTGACGCTGCCTTCTTCAACGGTTACACCAATGGAATTAGTGGGGACGCAACTATTCCAGGTTTGATCAACGAGTTCGGTGCCTTTTACAACACAGCCTTCGACACGACCAATCCTGGTAGTATGAACTATCCTGATATCGTTCGCCTGGCATCGATTACTTTCACCGCCCGCTCACCTGGTATCGTCAAGTTCACTCCGGATCCAGCTGACGTTTCGCCGCTGGATGATACTTTGCTGTTTGACGTACCGGGTTCCGCAGTGCCTGAGAGCCGCATTCGGTTTCTCAGCACATCGCTGGAGATTGTTGGTAACAGCGCTGAATTCCCATTGGCCGTAGACGATTCGCTCACGGCTGCTATTCCGTTCGGAGCATCCCGATTCCCGATCAACGTCAAGGCCAACGATCTGCCAGGTTCGACAGGAATTATCAACGTAATTTCTGCAACACAGGGACAGAATGGTTCGACTCTGATTGATGGTCAAGGCCGGGTTTTGTACACGCCAAACGGTGGTTTCACTGGCGCAGATCAATTTACTTACACCATTGAAGACGGGCGCGGCATTCGATCGCAAGCGACTGTGACCGTTCGAGTCGGTGCGGCGGATGCGAACGATATCGTAGACCTTCGCCTCGATGTTACCGACCTTAATGGAGTTCCGATATCGACAATCGCTGTCGGCGGCCAGTTCCAACTTCGCGGCTATGTGAAGGACCTGCGTGCGGCTCGTCCAAATCAAGGCGTCTTCGCAGCTTACCAGGATATTCTTTACAACAGCGGTCTTGTTAGTCCAAAGGCTAAATCGATCACTGCTGCAGATCCGCTTGGCTTTGAAGTTCTCTTTGGAACGAACTACAAGCAAGTTATTAGCGGTGATATTACCAACAAGGGAATTATCAACGAAGTAGGAGCGGTTCAAAACGGCAGCACGCCTCTCGGAGCTGATGAACAATTGATGTTCATCATCACGCTCGATGCCAAGGCTGTTGGAACAGCAACATTTATTGGCGATCCAGCGGACATCAAACCGCTGCACGATACGTTAACCTTTGATCCGGTGGCGCCAGTAAGCTACGACTTAATTCGTTTTGGTTCAGATACGCTGAACATCACGACCTCAGGTAGCTTGGGCGGTGGTGAGTTCACAAACAGGACCAATAAATTTGACGTTAATGCCGACGGATTTGTGAGTCCAATCGACGCCCTGGTTGTTATTAATCACTTGAACGCACGCACCGGTTCAAGTGCTGGTGGTGAAGGTGAGGACAATAAGTACTATCTCGACGTCAACAACGACAACGCCCTCTCGCCAATCGACGCTTTGCTTGTCATCAACCATCTCAATAGTATGCGAAGTGGTTCTGGCGAAGGTGAAGGAAGCGTAGATTCCAGTGCCACTGACAGCGTCTTCGGCGAAGAATCCGGCGTGGATAGTTTGTTTTCACAACTGGGTTCAGATCTTGAAGATGTCAAGAAGAAGCGGTAAGTGATAAGCTATAAGTAGTAAGCTATAAGTAGTAAAAGGCTTCCCAGTTTTGGGAAGCCTTTTTTCGTTTGACCCATAGCCAGCGGCGAAGGGGCCGCCTTGCACTTCGAAGTACGGGCGGGTCTGTACGGTGCTAGCCATCGCAGCTCAACCATAACTCGTTTCGCAGCCTACCCCAACACGGTCCTTCGGAGGCAAGTTCAACTTGCATTGTCAATTGCTACTAACGCAACAGTATCCGCTGACTTCGGGGCAAACGAGCCTACACTCCCTGGTTAACACCAAACACTTGGCTGAAGCTGAAACTGGCTTGGCATACGTTAAAAGAATGGACGTTGGTCGTGACGCGAATCTGCATCTGTACTGACCACTTCCCTTCCGAATCACCTTGGATCAACCAGTGAGGCATCACGCAGACAGCTTGATGAACCAGTTCAAAACCCGCTTCGCTTTGGCTGACAGTTTCAATGGGAAATGCCCAAATGCCCGCCGGCCGATTCATACTCATCAGCACATCAACACCTAGCCACTGGTCGAATAGGCCAATGTAATTCATGTTATTTTGGTTCAACTGCGTACCGAGATGCCCGAGCCGATTGCCTTGCGAATCGTAGAAAAACCGATCGCTCGCGTCGGAGGGAAGGCCGGCAAAATTCCATTCAAGCGCCAGGTGCAATTGCCGATCGCGAGGCAGTCCCTCGACCAGATAAACAACATTCAGATCTGGGCTACCAGCCTCAAACGTAATGGCTTTAGTCATTCGCAACGGTATACCCCATGCGTTGCCATCGCGACTTAGCTGCAGTTGAACTTTCGAGGCCGCACGACGGAGTTTTGCCTCGAAAGGCATTGCCACGAAGTCGCCACGTTCGATCGCTTCGCCACTTAATAAACGATCGATGGATAGATCGTTGTCATAAAAGTGCTCTAGAAATCCCTTGCGAGGGAATAAGTCATATTGCAGTTTCTGGTCCAGGCCCGCTTGCTTAAATACGACCCGATCATGAATACTGGCAACGGTTCCTTCAGGTTGTACGTTGCCGCGTTTGACTTTGCTGTGGTAACTTTCTGGCCGCCGTTGCAACGTTGCGAGCAGATTGTGGTTCGCGCCGCGAACATCCAGTTCATACATCATTCCACCCTTAGCGGGCGCTATGAACGCAATCATCTGGTCATTCGCCAATCGGACTTCCGGTAGCAAATCAAAATCAAAGTCGTCCGAAGTCGCTTCGACAAAGGTTGCGTTGCCGTGTTCGAGATGATCGAGTCGATTTTCAGCCGCAATCAGTTCACTGAAGATTGCGTTGCGTAGGTGCGGCAGATAAACACCGCCGAACGCACCGTGCCAGTAAGGGCAGTTGCACTGGCCGCGATAAAGGTGATCCTCTATCTCGCTGATCGTTTGACTGTCGTACCCCGAAGATCTCGCCTCTTCCAGTCGTTCACTTACCAACATCATCCGCGCGTACATCTCGTTGGTTTCATCGTAGCGAACTTTGAAGTTGCGCCAGTTTCCGCCGCGGATCAGTCGACTGATTTCTGACCAGCGCGAATTTGACTGCAATTCATGCGTGATTTCATGATGCGAATCCTGCTGCTCGACAGGCAGTGCCCACTCGGTCATCTCGCGATAGCTGCAGTCGGGCAGGTAGATTTTCCCTTGCGGTGGCTTTTCGCGGACCACATCGCATAGCCGAGCAGTGCGCAGCCAATGTTGATTCTGAGTCAACGCGTCAAAGAACTTGCGAAGCCAACCGCGAGTGTACACATGTTCGTGAGTGTCTGGCCAAGTACCAAATTTCTCGCCGTCGTCTCCGAAGACTAGAACCGCTCCCGGTGTTTCGCGGGCGACTTGAGCTGCATACTCGATGGTTTTCTCGGGTGGCGCAAACGGTACCAAGTAACGTAGTTTCTCACTGCCAGGGAAGACACGAAGAATGTGTCCGTTGTCTTCAGTGATGTGATATCCGCGCAAGCTTTCTTCCGACCAACCGGCGGCTTTAAAGTGATAATCATCGAGCACAGTGTACGCAATTCCTGCCCGTGCGATGTCAGATGTCAGCGACGTCTCCCAAACCCGCTCAGGCATCCACATGCCATTGACGCTGGTCTTGAAAGTGCTATTTAGAAAGTCCGTGTAAGTGCGTATTTGACCAATGCGGTCACGGCTAGGAAGCATCGGCAGGATCGGCTCGTAAAACGGCCCGCCGATAATTTCGATTCGCTCCGCAGCAACCAGTGAACGAACTCGAGCCACGTAGCCGGGATGCCGTTCGATCAACCACCGCATCAACGGGCCTGAAGTATGCAGCGAAATTCGCAAATCGGAGTAGTTCTCAAAGACTTCCAGAAAGGGCAAATAGCTATCGTGGTAGGCTTGCTCAATCACACCATCAAAGTTTCCGATCGGCTGATGGTTATGAAGTACCAAACAAAGCTGTACAGGGTTGTGCATGAAATGATCGCCGTGTTCCGGAGGCAAATGGGGGACGCGTCAATGACGTACAATCGGACTTATCGGCAAAGGCAAGAGCATTCCCCCAACTTTTCAAGGATATCTGTAGGCTGACGGATATTGCCCTAAAGGTCCCCATTCGCTTCCGATGCGTTCTGTGGGTATAATTCTTTAGCCAAAAGACGCAGAATTGGACGATTTAATAACATTCTCGACATCTATGGTCGATAAAGTCTGCGTAGGTTGCAGAATCGTCAACTTGGAGTTTTCTTGATGAAACGATCGTCCCAACAATCACATCGTGCTCGGGTAGTAATGTTTGAAGCATTGCAGCCGAGAGAGTTGATGGCGGTCGACGCTTTTTCGGTTGCTGACAGGGAAGGCTATAGGCCCTATTTGCCCAAAGTTACAGCGGAACAATGGGCGGATCGAATTTTAAATAATTACGAATTCTCCCGATCCGTTCAGCAGGACCAGTCGCTTGCGGATTTGAAAAAATTTGACTCCGAGCAGGATGCCAAGAAATTCCTGACTGATGCGTTATTGAAAACTTGGCAAGATGTGCTTGGAAAGCCCGTGAATGACAAGCTAAACGCGGGCTACATTGACTACTATTTGGGGCCATTTTTTTCAACGTCCGGCGTTCTTCGATCGCAAAATGACGATTTGCCATCTGTGAGCAATTCGACGAACAACCAAGTAGGCTCGGTCGACGAAGCAGACCAATTTGAAGTAGCCTCAAACGGTTATGTTTACACTCTGACAGACGGCGGCAACGGCGTTCGGAATAGCGTCAAGTTAGTTGATGCCCGCGATCCAAAGAATCTGGTTCATGTCGCGACGATCAATGTTCAAGGTCAAAATGCGCATATGCATTTAGCTGGTGACCAATTGATTCTTATCGCCATTGATAACTCTGCAGATTCTCCGAAGGCCCTTACGCGCGTCCAAGTTTACAAGGTTTCGGATCCGGCCAAACCTACATTACAAACGGACTTGACTGTCTCAGGAAATATACAGCAATCTCGCTTTACCGACGGGAAACTAACGCTGTTTGACAATCGATCTGTGTCTGCGTTGCGGCCGTTGTTTATCTCCGATGACCCATCCGCCGCATACTTGGTTTTAACCGATACGCCTATCGGCCATTTCGAAACAGCCGAGGAGTACACAGCCCGCATCCAGCCCCTTGTCGTTGGATGGATGTTGCCGGAAATAAGTGCCGAAGGTTCGGATATTTATACAACTACAGGTGACTGGAAAGATCTAGTCGCTGATTCAGACAGCAATTTCCATCAACAATTGACTGTGTTGTCGTTTGCACTTGCAAGCGACGGCTTGAACCTGATCGACAGCGAAGCGATTATTGGAGCCACGATGTGGAACAGCTATGTAGATAGCAATACTATTTACGCGGCGCATCCGCTTACTGCCTGGCGTGCTGTTAATGACGTGTTCGAGGC
>JANODD010000351.1:0-10090 GCA_031412515.1 Planctomycetia bacterium
TGCCACCACAACCACGCTTGTTAAAACCAAGCTAGACGCTTGCTGCACAATACTTCGGACAATCACTCTACCGTTTTCTTCCGTTCTGATTTTAGTGCAAGCTGCCCCTTCGCCGCTGGCTAAGGGTCAAACGATCTACGGCCTCGTTTGACCCATAGCCAGCGGCGAAGGGGAACGCTTGCAGTGCGCATCACGAGCGGAACGCAACGGTCGAAATCGTCTCCACCCTAAGCCGACCCCGCGTGGATGCCACCACAACCACGCTTGTTAAAACCAAGCTAGACGCTTGCTGCACAATACTTCGGACAATCACTCTACCGTTTTCTTCCGTTCTGATTTTTACTGCAAGCTGCCCCTTCGCCGCTGGCTAAGGGTCAAACGACCTGGCAGGATGTGACCCACATTCGAAACGGTGAGTTCATAGCTCTAGCAAAGCTGTTTTACAACTTCAGCGGGTCGTCATTGCGGATGTAAACTCGTCGTAATTTGACACTTCTAGCTGATCACCACCGAGTTTACTCGGTGGGATTAGGACTTTTGCGGCTAAGTTCGAGCTAAAAAGGCTTCGCCCCATCTAGCAAGCTAGGTTGGTGGCGATCAATGCGAAGTGTCCGTAATTTGCCAAAATGCTAAAATAGGATTGTTCGCAATCATTTGCGAACGTTTGTTGCACTTGTACATCGCGTGAATTTGGGAGGAGCACTTCTCTCAACTTCCCAAAGCAGTGCCGCTTTTTAGTGTATTTGCCATATTTTCTAAGGGTAAGCTGCCCTTTTCAAGTAGATGCTAGCATGGATGAAGAATCGCTCGACGACGAAACGCTCATAGAAGATCCCGACGAACCAACTGAACCCGAGCGCGAGATAAGCGATGCAGAAATAGTGGTCGATTCCAATGCTCCGTTCGGATACCGACGCGCGGCGGAACGTGTACGTACCTTTCCGCAGAAACCGGGTGTGTACCTGATGAAGGACCACGCTGGCGTAGTGATCTACGTCGGCAAAGCGAAAAACTTGCGGAGTCGCGCGAGCAGCTACTTCCTGAAAGCCGCGTTGCAAGAGTCTCGAACGGCCAGTTGGGTGCTCGATATCTGTGATATCGACTTCATGGAATGTGAAAGCGAAGTCGACGCGCTGCTCGCCGAAAGCCGCTTGATCAAAGATATCCAACCCAAACACAACAAGGATCTCAAGGACGACAAAAGTTTTCCATATTTGATGATCACCACGCGTGAAGATTTCCCACGTGTCGAAGTAACTCGTACACCTCCCAACAGTGGCGTGAAGCTTTACGGCCCGTTCGCAAGTGCTGGAGCGCTGCGAGGGGCCATTCAAGTGCTGCAGCGGATCTTTAAGTTCCGAACTTGTTCTCTTGATATCGATGCAGAGGATGAACGTTGGCGTTGGTTTCGACCTTGTCTGTTGGCTTCGATTAAGCAATGCACGGCGCCCTGTAACTTGCGAATATCGAAAGAAGAATATCGGCTGGACATTCGGCGACTACAAACGTTTCTTGAAGGAGGCAAGAAGAAGTTGCTGAAAGAGCTTCAGGAAGAAATGCAAGCTGCAGCCAAAGCGCTGAACTTCGAAAAGGCTGCGCGACTGCGCGATGAAATGAAGATGCTCGAACGGCTCGACGAGCGCGGGGAGCTAGATACGCACGTGCAACCTGAAGTGTTTTATATCGATCCTAAGAAGGGATTGCTTGGGCTGCAAAAAGTTTTGAAACTGCCTAACGTTCCGCGAGTTATCGAAGGGGTCGACATCGCGCACCTTGGCGGCAATGAAACCGTGGCCAGTCTCGTGCAGTTCATTGACGGCTTGCCGTTCAAGCCCGGTTACCGCCGCTACAAAATTCGTGACGTCAAAGGAATCGATGATTTTCGAAGTATCCACGAGGTGGTTTCTCGAAGGTTTCGAAGGCTTAGCGACAATCAAGAAACGTTTCCTGATATTCTGTTGATTGACGGTGGAAAAGGGCAATTGAACGCGGCACTGGCTGCCTTTCGAGACCAACAAATCACACCGCCAACGCTACTGTCCCTCGCGAAACGCGAAGAGGAAGTTTTTTTGCCCGGCGATTCAGACCCATTAATACTCAGTCGCCATGCGTTTGGCCTTAGGTTGCTGCAATACGTCCGCGACGAGGCTCATCGGTTCGCACAGCATTATCACCACATTCTGCGAAACAAAAGTCAATTTGAATAACATCAAACTTTCTGATAGGAAATGCATTTGACTTTTGGTAGAATCTTTCGGGTCGAATTGCGAACGTCGACTTTTCGGACGGTGTCTTGGGTAAGTTGCGAAACCATTAAGTAATATTTCTGGAGATTGATGTGATGCGGAACTTTTCATTGCTAGGTGCTCGCGGCGGCGGCATGGGTGCAATTATCGGTTGGTTCATCCGAGTTGTGATTTATGACATTTGCATCACAGGTATCTCGGATGTGCTCGGTGTTTCACGTATGGTGGCACTGTTCATCTTCTTGGGCATCCTCGCTGTGATCGCATTCGGCAGCTACATGATCAAGCAACGCGTGGCACCAGGCGTTGAAGATTAAGCACTCTGGTTGCTTTTAGACTGTGAGCGAAGCGGCGGTGTGTTCAAACGGAACTCGCGGGCGCAACGGAAAGTTATCTTTGCTCGCCACCGTCGACGCTGTGCGTGCTAGCTTTGTGGCCACTGGCTTGCTTTGCCCGTAGCGCGCAGCAATTGGGCAATGCAAGGCCAGTGTGCCAAAGCGAGTGAGTACGAGTGCCAAGTGCCGTCCCAATGCCTATACATCTAGGGAGCGGGTGCCGAAGTAATCAACTTCAATAACCACTTGTTAAGCAACGCAGATGCCCTCCAGAAAGTGGACGAAAGGCATTGGATAGATTTGCTGGCCATAAGCATGAAAAACTTCGTTAACTTTCGGGCCTGCGAATAGGTGTTTGAAACTCTCATAACACGTGGACACACTTCCTCCCGTTCACTGGCCATTCCCAATTGAATCCGGATTCCCGTATTCAATTGGGAATGCCAGTGGCACACGAAATCAAAATGCTCGGTTAGCTGTCATGCTCACCACCGTCGACGTCATACGCTTCGCGATCAAACGGGTTGTCACGGTAGAACCGCTTTCCTTTCATCCACATGTAGCTTGATGAAAGAAAATATGCGGGCAGCATAAGAGGCCCCCATCGCTCGTATTGTAGTATGTGGACAGCTTCGTGTTTCCGAGCGATGTCCAAAGACGCATCCGTTTGGCCGAGGACCGTGTGCCCAAGCGTCATTGCAAGAATGAACTGCCCATGAGGAAGTCGGTGAATGAACCACTTGACCCCTCCATCATAGAACTCGATAGCGCGGCCGCGAATCCGAGCGCGACCTCCAAAGCAAATCCCAACACCGCCGATGAGCAAGCCAAGAAGCGTATAGGGCGACGCCCACAGAACACGGATGATGAAGAACAAGTGTGCAATGGTTGAAACCCGATTGCAAAAGTTGGTTTGAAGACGACCCGAACCATCGCAAAGTGATCCTGGCTCCCTCTCTCCCCAATCGATTGATTTAATTCGTTTGCTCGCTGAAGCGCAATCGACTTTTACAATTAAATCAATCGATTGGGGAGAGGGGGTCGGGGGGTGAGGGGATTCGGGTTAATAGGAGCAATGAATACTGCAACATCAATCCCCCAGGTAGGCTGCTTGTGGTAGGTTGTTTTTTTTATCTGAGTTGGGATAGTATTTCAGTGGTTCATCGGACGGCTTGCCACGTGCCGCTCCAGTAAACAATTGACTTGGACAGAGCGTCCCTGAACATTTAAGTTAAAGAAACTCTATGGAATTCTGCGTTAAGCATGCACCGGTTTTCTCTGTCCTAGAGATCAAGATGAGCGAAGCGGAAGTAGTCGTCGCGCAGCCCAATAGCATGCTGTCGATGACTTCCGGGCTACAGTTGACGGCTTCGGTCGGGCGCCGAGGATCCAAATCGAGCTCAAGTTGGTTTGGGGGCATGAAAAGCGTTTTAGGAGGCGAGAATGTATTCACAGCCGAATTTCGCGCCAAACGAGACGGGCAAATGCTGATGCTCGCGCCCGATTCGCAGGGCGATATCTTGACGATTTCACTGAGTGGAAATGGTGGTTACTACCTGACTCGCGGAGCCTATCTGGCAAACATCGGCGAATGCGAACTGACCATCAAATACGGTGGCGTAAAGGGCATGATGGCCAAGACCGGTTTGTTTTTGCTGCATGCGATCGGCGAAGGGACAGTCTTCTGTCAGTCCTACGGAGCAATCGTTGAAAAAGAGCTGACCGAAGGAGAAAACTTCTTTGTCGACAATCGCTACATGGTCGCTTTCTCCGACACCGTTCAGTACCAACTGGTGAAAGCAACGAACAGCGTCAAAGACTCGGTACTTTCCGGTGAAGGCTTGGTGGTCAAATACACTGGCCCTGGCAAGGTTTACTATCAAACGCGAGGCAAGCCGCCTGTGGGCTGGCTGTCAACATTATTGGGTGCGGCGTTCTAACATGGCCATAGCAACTTTGGAATTAGCGAGACCACCGCGCCGCGAAGATCTACTGCGCCGTATCGAAGCCGCCAATCGCTGGGGGCTTCCAATCGCTCTTCTACAATTGATCGCGATAGTTTTGGTTGGTTTCATGATCGACTGGAATCAAGCGATTTCCGAACCGCTAGTCACCATAGTTGCTATCGGCGCAATCGTTGGTCCATTCTCGATGGGACTGCTGCGCTTTTGGTTCGCGAAGAAAAAACGCATCGACGATTTGCAGGAGCAAACGCGGTTTGGTGAGTTCGATAAGCATCGACTGCGAAGCCTCTATCAAGACACTTTGCGGCGGCTCGGTTTGCCCGACGATCGCTTGCCCGTCTTCGTTGTCGCCGACAAAGCGATGAATGCCATGATGATGCACGTTGGTATGGGGAGCTTTCTTAAATCGATGAATGGGATTTATCTTCATCGCCAAGTGCTACACAAACTGGACGCGGACGAAATCCAAGACATCATCGGCCACGAATTGGGGCATTACTACAAACACTTTATTCTTGCCGATCGCTTCCGCGGTTTGACTTTAATTCTAGGCTCTATGGCTGGTTTATGGGTTGCCCAGTTGCTGGGCGCCGAAGGTGTCTTTACGATCGCTGCACTGCTAGCTTGTTCGCAAGGGCTTTGGTGGCTCGCGGCCATTCCCTTTGCGCGACATGCGATGGCCATCGAATACTTGTGTGACGATCTTGGTGCGCAAGTGCATGGCGTAGCGACCTCGATTTCCGGTTTAATGAAACTTGGCGCCGAGGCCGAAGTTCGAACGGCTGTCCAGCAGCAAGCGGTCTTCTCAGCCAATCGCGGTAACTTGAACGCTCGCGAGATTGTCGAAGCCATCGAAGCGGCTATCCCATACGGCCATGCTTCGAACGAAGAGTTGCACGCGGCGGTAGAAAAGCAGCTCAAACGCAAGTCCCAGGAAGGAGCAACTGTCGGCGGCTTTCTTCACTATATGTGGAACAGCGATGTTGAAGCGGAGGCGACTGCAGAATTCGAAAAGGAAACGCGAAAGCTCAAAGCTTTGCAAAGGATCCCACGTCTAGATTGGGAATCACTGCTCGATGATCCGCAGCAGTTGAGATTTTCCGAGCATTCGCTTGCAAAATTAGTTGACTTGATCGAGAGCCGACCGGATGGTGCACTTTTCCAAACGGCAGAAGCTCTAGGCGAAACGGATGGAATGCATCCGCCATTGAAACAACGAATACTATATCTTTGGTATAACCGCAAAGAGATCGAACAAGCGCGAGTGACGCGCAGTTAAAGTGCGGTCGGGGCGGGGAACTTTTCTAGCTGGTCAAATTACGTTACTTGCCATACAAGCTGGTAAGGGGAACGATACGACAAAGGAAGAACTCAATGGAAGATAATAAATTCGACATCGTCGCTCACACACGCGGCTTGCTCGGTTTGTTAGTTGGCGGTGCCGCCGGCTTCTTCCTGTTCCAGTGGCTGGTTAGTCAGGGCTTCTATGGTCTGGCGATTATTGGAGCGGTGATTGGCTGGGCATGTAGCTATGCTTCGCAAGTTCATTCGCTCGTTCTAGCGATTGCTTGTGGCATCAGCGCTGCCGTTCTTTCGGTTTTTGCTGAGTGGAAATCATTTCCATTTGTAGCTGATGACAGTTTTGGCTACTTCGTCACACATTTGTATCAACTTAAAGGCTTAACTCTAATCTTCATTGTCCTAAGCACGGTCTTCGCTGCCTGGTTCGGACTTGGGCGTCCCAAAGCACCCCGGTAGACTTCTCGTGGGCTCGCTCCTGCCGGGCGCGACAGTCACTTGTTTTGTATGGTCACACTCGCCACGAGTGCCCCACGTCAGACTAGCAAAGCAGCCAGAGATCAACCATAATTGACGCCAAGCAATTGCAGCAGTTGAGCACTTTTTCGCGATTGCTATCCTCCACTCCCACCACCAAAGCTCATAGGCGCTCACACAATGTCTCATGCAAAGTCTCATGCAAAGTCTCCAACAAAAATCAATCGTAGATCTATCTTAGCGGGCTCGCTGGCTGTAGGAGCCGCGTGGACCTTCCCGCAGTCGCGAACCAGCGCGGCCATGGCCAACGACGAAGTGCGAATGGGGTTTATCAGTTGCGGCGGCCGTGCGGGCGAGCATTTGCAAGTCTTTGGAAAAATGAACGGTGTGAAAGTGGCCGCGCTTTGCGATCCCGATTCGCGGCGGGTTGCAAGCAAGAAGAAAGATCATCCTGACGCAAAGACTTTTGAAGACCTGCGCAAGCTGCTCGACGACAAGGAAATCGATGCTGTTCTTGTTGCGACTTCCAATCATTGGCATTGCTTGGCCGCGATTTGGGCGATGCAAGCCGGCAAAGATGTTTATGTTGAAAAACCACTTTCGCACTCTCAGTGGGAAGGCGATCAAACGGTCGCAGCAGCGCGGAAATACAATCGCATCTGTCAAGTTGGAACGCAGCAGCGATCCGACCCGATGCAAGCCGAAATCAAAAAATTCTTGCATGAAGAAAAAGCATTGGGCAAGCTACTAAATTGCCGTGTCAATCGTTACGGTGTACGGGCGTCGGTAGGCAAGACTGAAAAGCCGCTGCAGATTGATCCGTCTGTAAACTACGACCTATGGCTAGGACCTGCGCAAGACTTGCCGATTCATCGCAAGGAACTGCAATACGACTGGCATTGGAACTACAACACCGGCTCCGGCGAGATGGGGAACTGGGGAGTGCATGTGCTCGATGACGCTCGCAACAACGTCTTTCTTGACAAAGTCACTTTGCCACGACGAGTTATGGGTGGTGGTGGTCGCGTGGTCTGGAACGATGACGCCGAGACACCCAATGTTCACTTTGTTTACTTTGATACCGGCGAAGTGCCAACGCTGATAGGCCTCAGCAACCTGCCCGAAGCCCCAGGCAAGAACAACTCGCCGAAAGTCAAAGGACCTGGAAGCGGCTATGTCGTTCAATGCGAAGGTGGCCGTTTCGAAGGTCAGCGCGGACGCGCAGTCGCTTTCGACAAAGATGGTAAAGAGATGCGGACATTCAAGGGCAATAGCGGCGGTCGACTTCATCAAGAGAACTTTATCGAGGCTGTTAGGCGTCGCGATTCAAGCTTGTTAAACACGGATGTCTTAGTGGGTCATCATTCCACCGGCTGGTGCAATATGGCTAACGTTGCCTATCGCGCAGGTTCGCAGTACACGCACGACGCGGCCAGCTCACTTGCGAAAGAGGTACCCGGCTGGGGCGAGTTGATTGACGAGATGAAGCAACACTTGGCCGCTCATTCCATTGACATTAGCAGCATGGATATTCGTCTCAGCCCGATGTTGGAGATCGACCCAGCCTCTGGTCAGTTCACTGGCGCGAATGCGGATAAAGCGAATGTGTTTCTTAAACGCGAGTATCGCGCCCCCTACGTCGTCCCGCAAATCACATAATCCAAAGGTACACTTCACATAAGGTAGCTGGTTTCGTGAGAAACCGGATTCTCATATGTAAGGTACACTTCAAGAAAGGTAGCTGGTTTCGTGAGAAACCGGATTCTGACATGCAGCGCGTTTTAATCTGGTACAGCGGACGAGTTCAAGGTGTTGGTTTTCGCATGACCTGCGCTAACTTGGCCAAGAGTTTTCAAGTCACCGGACGAGTCTGCAACTTGAGTGACGGTCGTGTGGAGTTGATTGCGGAAGGCGAGAAAGCCGAGCTTGAACGCTTCCGCGACCGAATCGCGATTGAGATGCAACGCAACATCGTCGACCAAGTCCATCAGTGGAGCCCCGCGCAAAATACCTGGAATAGCTTTGGGGTTGCTTCTGACAAAGTGGCGTAAGCTTCCAGCTTGCGTTTTTTAATTATTGCGCGTTTTTTGGTTCCGTGTGCTGGAGTGTTTTCAAGTTCATAAGCTTTCAAACTTCGGTTACTTACTCGGCCACCAACGCTGTGAAGCAGTTTTCTTAGTAAGGTAGCTGGTTTCGTGAGAAACCGGAGGCCGTAGAGAAGTCAGCGGTGCACCCGGTTTCTCACGAAACCAGCTACATATGCTCGCTAAAATGCTTCAAAGCGTTACCTTTTTTAACCTTTCCCGCCACCCCCATGAAAAACAAACGCACGCGACTAATTGTTTTAGCTGGGCTGGGATTACTATGCACATTCGCATCACTAGCTTACATCCAATTCTACATCGCCAGACCGATCGGTTCCGGTCCAGCAGGTCCCTCTGTATCGCGAGAGCCGTTTGACAAACCGTGGACCGATCGTCAAGTCTTACTACTTGGCATCGGTGACAGTGTCACCGCCGGCCTGGGCGCGAAGAACCCGAGCCACAGTTACTTTACCCCTGCCAGTTAGACTGGCAGGGGTAACGTAGTTCGGCAAAGCTATTCAGCATTAGGACATGTTGATCTCAAAGCCTTTGCGATTTTCACGAGACAGAAAAGCGTTAGCCTGAGCGTCGCCAATAATTTCGCGCTTCGTCGGATCCCACTTAATTTCTCGATTCAAACGCATGGCAATGTTAGAGAGATGGCAAATTTCTAGCATGCGGTTGTGAGTCCACACGTCGGAAATCGGCTGCTTGCGAGCCTTGATGCCTTCAATGAAGTTAGCAGTATGATTCTCGCTGACCTTGCCGCCGTAGACCTTTTCAATCGCTCCTTCAGGCAGCGGATTTTGCTTCAGGTCTTCGACTGGCTTGCCAGTGATCTTGCCGCGGTTAACAAAGAAGCGACCTTTCGTTCCTTCAAACAAGATCCCATTTTCGCCTTCGCTTTCAATGAACAGCTCGACATTGTTGGGCATGTCGACTTTGATCTTAAATTTCGTGGCGGCGTTGTACTGATCCTGCACGAGCGGGAAGCCATCTTTGTATTCAACAGGCAATTTAAATTCGACCGGCGTCACTTTGCTCGGCCCCGTTTCGCCCGCACCCAGCGCCCACACTGCGATGTCGACGTGATGAGCGCCCCAGTCAGTCAACTTTCCACCCGAATACTCATGCCAGTTGCGAAACGCGTAATGGCAATTGCTGTGCAACGGTACACCGCCACCATAACCTTCACGCATTTCAGGAAGCGCACGATAGTCGACTTTAGGAGCTGGTCCGAGCCAGTAGTCCCAGTCGAGTCCCTCGGGCACTGGCGCAACTGGAATCACTGGCGATGCATCCATGCCGTTGATTCCGCAAGTTACACGTTGAACCGTGCCAATCCGCCCCGCTTGAACGAGCGCGACGGCTTGAAGGAATCGTTGTTCCGATTCGGTCCGCTGCATCGTTCCAACTTGGAAAACTCGTCCGGTCTCTTTGACGACCTTTTCAATTAACTTGCCTTCAGCGATTGTCAACGTAAGCGGCTTTTCACAATAGACATCTTTGCCAGCGTACATCGCTTCGACGGCGATCTTCGTGTGCCAGTGGTCTGGAGTAGCAATCATCACCGCATCGATGTCTTTTCGATCGAGGATCTTTCGATAATCCTTGTAAGCGTCAGGCTTCTTTTTCTGCGACTTTTCAGCCTTTTCAACGTTTGCACCAAGGACATTTGCATCGAC